>JBIIXW010000246.1:0-16231 GCA_044347165.1 Chthoniobacteraceae bacterium | reverse complement strand
GATCGTCTTGAAATGGTTTTTAAAAACCATCCGGTGCTCAGGCCTGTCCATGCGGAGATGCACGACCTCCGCCGCTTGCTCAATAAAAAGCACCAGACGGCAGCACGGACCAAACACCTCATCCTCAGACTGCTTTCGCACATCAAAAAGTACCGAGCGGAGGCGCACGCTCCGATGCAAACCCTCGCAAAGACGCTTCAGAGTTGGGGATGTGAAATCGCCGCCATGTGGCGCTTCACTAAAAACAACGGCATCACCGAGGGCTTTCATCGAAAAATGAAGCTCATCCAAAGGCGCGCTTACGGCTTCCGAAACTTTCAAAACTACCGCCTCCGAGTCATCGCTTCCTGCGGTTAATCACTCCGTTCCCCCCCAGAATCAACCACCCGAATCAAACCTCAACCAGCAACCCAACCCTCCCCAAACTTTGGCGTAGACCCCTTTTGATGCCAAAGCAAACGCTTTGGCGAAGCTGGTTGGGCTGAGGACGCTCTGAGTTCGCGGCACGGAACGGAACTCATTGCTGTTGAGTCAAGGGGTGGAGGCGAGGGGAGTCGAACCCCTGTCCTGAGTGCTTTAAACGCAACCTTCTACATGTTTAGCCGTGTTTTTAATTTGAAAGGGGCGTCCCAACCGGCAGGGCCGCTTCCTTCGAGCATCCACGGTCGAAGTCAGGTCGAACAACGGTTGCTCTCTTTCGACCTCATCCTGCTGTCGGCGCCCCCCGACTCAGCAGGAGTCGGACGGGGGACGTCGCGGTTAACTAAGCCGCGAGAGCCAGATCTTCGTAATCGTTGGCGTTTGATTTTTGCCCAGAGCTTTTAACGAGGCCCACCAGGCTTCCTCGACATGCCGACTGCGCCTCGAACTCTCAGTCGAGACCAGTACGCCCCCAAGTTCCCCTGAGGTTCCGAAAGCTTACTCCAACGCGTCCGCGAATCAATCTGCATTCCGTCGTCAGCATCCTTGATCCCTCCATCCGGCATGCTCCTGTGTGGTGCGGATTTTGCGTATTCGCCTCAAATGAAAGCATTGGTTTGCATGGGGGTCTTGGCCGCTGGGCTTTGCGCAATGGCGGAAGAGTGGCGTCAGTTTCGCGGGAATGAGGGGAGTGCCAGTGGCACCGGAAATCCACCGGTTGAGTTTGGTGCGGACAAAGCGGTGCGCTGGAAGGTCGCGATTCCGACGGGACATTCCTCCCCATGTATTGTGAAGGATCGGGTGGTGTTGACGGGGTTGGAGGACGGGGCGTTGGTGACGTTTGCGCTAGCGCGGGAGGATGGGAAAAAGCTGTGGAGTCGAAAGGTGGAGACGAAAGCGATTGAACCTGCGCACCGGATTGGGGGGCCAGCGGCGCCGACGCCGTGCAGCGATGGGGAACGGGTGTTTGTGTATTTTGGATCGGTTGGTCTTGTGGCGTATGATTTAGAGGGGAAAGAACTCTGGAGGCGGGAGATGCCGGCGCCGGTGGTGGAGTTTGGGACGTCCTCGTCTCCGATTTTGGCAGATGGAAAGCTCCTGTTGGTGGTGGACCAGGACGTTGGATCTCACCTGTTGGCGTGGGATGCGCGGACGGGGGAAGTGGTCTGGAAGACGGATCGGGCGGAGTTTCGGCGCGGGTTTTCGACGCCGTGTGTGTGGCGCCGTGCGGGCGGGGCGGAGGTGGTGGTGGCGGGGTCGTTGTGGGTGAAGGGGTATGATTTGCGGGATGGGCGTGAGTTGTGGAGTTCGCGGGGGATGGCGCGGGTTTCGAATGCGTCGCCCTCTGTGTCGGGGGATTATTTGGTGGTTTCGAGTTGGAACCTTGGCGGGGACGATGGGGATCGGGTGTCGATGGAGCCGTTTGAGGCGTTTGCCGAGAAGCAGGATGCCAATCGTGACCGGATTTTGGTGAAGGACGAGTTTCCGGCAGGACCGATTCGTGACCGGTTTTCGCAGATGGACGTGGATAAGGATGGGCGTGTGACGCAGGAGGAGTACGAGGGGATGCGGGCGATGTTTGCGAAGGCGGAGAACCAGTTGTTCGTTTTAAAAGGGGGCGGGCGCGGCGACATCACGGAGAGTCATTTGGTTTGGAAGGTGAAGAAGCATTTACCGTATGTGTCCTCGCCTTTGGTGCACGACGGAGCGGTGTATGTGGTGAAGAATGGCGGCTTGGCGTCGGCGTTTTCGCTGAGGGATGGGGCACCGCTTTATCAAGGGGAACGGATGGATGCGGCGGGGGATTATTACAGTTCGCCGGTGGCTGCGGGGGACCGGATTTATGTGGCGTCGCAAAAGGGGGTGGTGGTTGTGCATTCGGCGAAGGCGCCGTTTAATGTGTTGGCAAGAAATGAGTTGCCTGAGCAGGTTTTTGCAACGCCGGCGATTGTGGATGGGGTCGTGTACCTGCGGACGGAGAAGATGCTTTACGCGTTTGTGCGGTGACCTCGGGACGGGGTTCGACAGCGGAGTTGCTGAAACGGGCGGAAACCGATTAGTCTGGTTATCTGTTACGGCGGTTTGTTCGCTGAAGGATTATGAAAAACGATTTTCTTCCGGTTTTATTGCAGGTGGTCATCGCGATTGGGTTCGCGGTGGCGGCGTTGGTGACGAGTGTGATTTTGGGGAAAACCACGCGGCGGAACGCGGTGAAGGACAGTCCGTATGAGTGCGGCATGCTTCCGATTGGCGAGGCGCAACCGAGATTTAGCGTCAAGTTTTACCTCGTGGCGATGCTGTTCATTCTGTTCGATTTGGAGATTGTTTTCATGTATCCTTGGGCGGTTATTTACCGCGATTTTGTGGCGGAACACGGGGCTGGCATTTTGTGGAGCATGCTGGGGTTTGTGGGCATCTTGACCCTTGGGTATGTTTACGCGGTGATGAAGGGCGCGCTGGATTGGAAGCGCTGATGATTTTGCGGGAGAAGTCTTTTCGGGGAGTCTCGAGCGAGGGAACCCGTCGACGGATGTCGGCGGGTATTTTTATTCAAGTCACCGGCGCGAGGCCGGAGGAGGTTTTACGGTATGTTCGTCGATCACATTAGGATACAGGCTAAGGCAGGGAACGGGGGGAACGGGTGCGTTTCGTTTCGAAGGGAATCGTTTGTGCCGCGAGGCGGGCCGGACGGTGGGGATGGCGGGCGCGGGGGTTCGGTGATTTTGAAGGTGGACGTGCACGTCGACAACCTGACCCCGTTTTATTACGAGCCGATTGTGAAGGCTCGGAATGGCCAGCACGGGATGGGGAAGCAGTGCTATGGGAAGGCGGCGCCAGACAAGGTGGTGCACGTTCCGGTTGGAACGTTGGTTTATCGGTTGCCCGATCAGAGAGTGGAGACGGGTCTGTCGCCCGATTTGGCTTACGGGACGGATTCGTTGTTTGTGGACTTGTCAAAAGCGCCTGAGCCGGAGGAGGACGAGCCGGTTTCGGAGTCGGTTGAGGACATGGAGTTGGTGGTGGATTTGACGGAGCCTGGGACGGAGTTTGTGCTGTGCAAGGGGGGGAAAGGCGGCCTTGGAAACATGCATTTTAAGAGCAGCCGGAATCGGGTGCCGACGCAGTTTACCTACGGGGAGGAGGGCGAGGGGGGGACGTTTTACTTGGAGCTTCGGAAAATTGCGGATGTTGGGTTGGTGGGGTATCCAAACGCGGGGAAGAGCACGCTGTTAACGGCGGTGTCGGCTGCACGGCCGAAGGTTGCGCCGTATCCGTTCACGACGTTGACGCCGCACATCGGGGTGGTGGAGATGGCGGGTTACAAACGGTTCAATGTGGCGGACATTCCGGGATTGATTGAGGGGGCGCACCAGAACGTGGGGTTGGGACACGAGTTTTTGCGGCACATTGTGCGGTGCAAGGTGTTGGCGTTTGTGGTCGATACCGCCGGAACGGAGGGGAGGGACCCCGTATCGGACATTCAGAATCTGAGGCGTGAGATTGATCTGTACGACTCGGCGCTTTCCCAGCGGCCTTGGCTGATCGTGGCGAACAAGATGGACGAGGCGGGTTCGGAGGAGAACTTGAGGATTTTATCCGACCGGTTTCCGAAAGTGGAAGTGATTGCGGTGAGCGCGGCGTTGGGCGAGGGGGTTGAGACCCTTAAAAAGCACCTTTGCGAGCGGGTGGAACAGATTATTTCGGCCCAGTCGGTGGTCGCGGAATCGAGTGGGGCTGAAAGTTTTGAGGGACCCGAGGGGGCGGAAGCTAATCCCTGTGAGTGAGCGAGTTGTTTGCCTTGTGAAAAATTTCACAAGGTGCTTGCGAACCAAAGATTCTTCGTTTGTACTGAAGGGCTCGAAAACAGCCGACTCCATCGCTGCATGAAATTCATCACGTCAGAGCCCATCCAAGGCGCAGTTCGTTCCACCGCTGGCTTCTTTGCCGGCGCGCTAGGAAAAACCTTTTTGGCAACGGCCGGCCTATCGGTCTCGACGTTGTCGTTTGCTTCGGACCACGGTGCGGAGCACGCGCTTCCTCCGAGCGCTCCGATTCTTTTTCACCTCGGCCCCCTGCCCGTTTCAAACAGCATGGTGCTGATGTGGTCCGTTGCTCTTCTCTTGGTCGCTTTTGCGCGAGTGGCAACTAGCAAGATGGAATCTGTGCCGTCTGGGGCGCAAAACGTGATTGAGTGGATTGTCGAAACGCTCCGCAACTTCCTTGAAGGAGTGGTTGGCCGTGCGCTGGCGGCCAAGACTTTCTGGTTCTTTGCGACCGCTTTCATTTTCATCCTGACGACGAACTGGTTTGGTCTGATTCCGGGGGTTGGCACGGTTGGGTACGGAGTTCCTGGGGCGGATGGTTCGCTCGGGCACATTGCTCGTCCGTTGCTTCGCGGGGTGAACGCCGATCTCAACATGACGTTGGCGATGGCGATGATTTTCTTTGCCAGCTGGACGGTGTGGGCCATCGGCGCGAACGGGGTTTGGGGTACGGTGAAGCATTTGTTTGCTCCGAGGGGGCAGTCGCAGGGCATCATGAAGCTATTGATGCTGGTGGTGTTCTTGGCGGTGGGTGTGCTGGAGGTTGTGTCGATTGTGTTCCGTCCGGTTTCTTTGTCGTTCCGGTTGTACGGGAACATTTTTGCGGGTGAGACGATGTTGGAGGCGATTTCGAACTTGGTTCCAGCGCTGGCTCCGGTGTTGCCTCTGCCCTTTTATTTCATGGAGCTGCTGGTGGGATTCGTGCAGGCGTTCGTCTTCATGTTGCTGACGGCAGTTTTCACTTTCTTGATTTGTGATCACGGGGATGGGCATGCGGAGGGTGGGCATCACTAGGAAGAATTCACACTTTTACTTGCCGGACCGTGGCAATGACTGCGGGGGTAAGTAAGAAAACAACAAAACAAAACAACGAAAATGGACATCATCACCACGCTCGCCGAGGTTTCCGGAAACCTGCACATCGCTCTTGCCGCTTTGGGTTCAGCCCTTGCGGTGGGTGTCATCGGGTACAAGGCTTCTGAGGCGGTGGGTCGCAATCCTGAGGCTGCTACGGCAATCCTCACGCAGGCGATTCTGAGTTCGGCGTTGGCCGAAGGGATCATCTTCTTCGCGATCTTCCTCGCGAAGGGTCAGTAATCCGACTTGTCTGGGGGGCTCTCCGGGGCCTCCCAGATTACGGTGTTGTTTGTTTGGTTTTTGAGAAGATTTAGAGTTTAGAGATATGATGACGGTGCCTTTTCTTTTAGCCAATAGTGGGGGTTCGCCTTTGGACACGGCGAAACAGGTTGGTGAAGTGTTTGGATTTAACCAGTGGATGTTTGTCTCTCAGGTTATCTCTTTTTCTTTGGTGTGTTTTGTTCTGGCTAAGTTTGCGTACAAGCCGGTCCTTAAAATCTTGGCTGAGCGTCGTGACACGATTGAACGAAGCTTGAAGGAGGCAGCAGCCATCCGCGAGCAACTGGCGGAGGCAGAGAAGCGCGCCTCGGAAATCACAGCGAAGGCTTCGGCCGATGCGCAGCGGATTGTTCAGGAGACGCGCGAGGCGATGAAGAGCTTCGAAGAGCGTCAAACGCAGGCGGCGATTGCGCAGGCAGAAGAGATTGTGAAGAAGGCTCACGAGTCGACGAAGGCGGAGCGCGAGCGTGAGTTTGCGAAGCTGAAGGCGGAGGTGGCTGATCTCGTGGTTGCCACGACGGTAAAGGTGATTGGCCGGACGTTGACTCCGGAAGATCAGTCGCGTCTGGCTGCGGAGGCGTCCCGCGAAATCGCTGCTTAACCGATATTTCTCTGGAAAGCACATGAGGTCGGCAAAAGAAATTAAGGCGGGGGGAAAGGCTCTCTTCGACGCGTGCGTGGTGGATGGCGTTTTGAACGACGGAAAGATACGCGAGGTTTTGGGGAAACTTCAGCAACTCGGAGGGGGTGATATCGTGGCGCTTTTGAAGGAGTTCCATCGTTTGGTTCGCCTGGAGATTGAGCGCACAACGGCGGTGGTCGAGAGCGCGACCGAGTTGCCTGATGACACCAAGAGCGCGATGCGCGAGTCTCTCCTGAAGCGGTACGCTGGCCATCTGCGTGAGACGCGGTTTGTGGTTTCGCCCAGTCTTCTCGGAGGCGTGAAGATTCGGGTGGGGAGCGACGTGTTTGATTCTTCGGTGAGAAACCGCCTTGAGCGGTTGGGAGCCAATCTTGCAAATTAATTAGCACTATTTCAAAAATCAATATGAGTAACATCCTTCAAGAAATTGTTTCGACAATCTCCGGCCTCAAAACCAGTGCTGCGAAGTCGAACGTCGGGGTTGTCAGGAAGGTGAGCGATGGAGTGGCGCGCGTGGAGGGGTTGAGCGAGGTCATGCTCAATGAGATGATTGAGTTTCCCGGCGGGCTTCGGGGAATCGCTTTGAACCTTGAGGAGTCAGAGGTGGGGGTCATTTTGCTGGGCGACGACAAGATGGTGACAGAAGGGACCGAGGTTCGGACGACGGGCCAGCTACTTTCCGTTCCGGTTGGGATGGGGCTGCTCGGGCGCGTGGTGAACACGCTGGGTGATCCGATTGATGGGAAGGGGCCGATCACAGCGACGGCTCAGTATCCCGTTGAGAAAATTGCTCCTGGCATCATCAAGCGGAAATCGGTCAGCCAACCTCTGCAGACTGGGATTATGGCAATCGATGCAATGATCCCGATTGGCCGTGGTCAACGGGAGTTAATCATTGGCGATCGCGCAACTGGCAAAACGACGATTGCAATCGACACCATCATCAACAACGCGCGCATCAATCGAGCAAACAAGGATAGGGAAGGCTTCCGTCCGCTGTACTCGATTTACGTTGGGATTGGTCAGAAGAACGCCAATATCGCCCGGGCCATTGCAGTTCTCGAGGAAGCGGGTGCCCTGGAGTACACGGTGGTTGTTTCGGCTCCAGCGTCTGATACCGCGACAAACCAGTATTTGGCTCCGTTCGCAGGGTGCGCCATGGGCGAGTGGTTCATGGATAACGGGATGGACGCCGTGATTGTGTATGATGATCTTTCGAAGCATGCGGTCGCTTACCGTCAGGTGTCACTGGTTCTGAAGCGTCCGTCCGGACGTGAGGCTTATCCGGGTGACGTTTTCTACCTCCATTCCCGTTTGTTGGAGCGGAGTGCGCGTGTGAGCGAGACGGCGGGCAATGGTTCGTTGACCGCGTTGCCAATCATTGAAACGCAAGCGGGTGACGTTTCCGCGTACATCCCGACCAATGTGATTTCGATTACGGACGGGCAGATTTATTTGGAGACGGATTTGTTCTACCAAGGGGTTCGTCCAGCGATTTCCGTGGGTTTGTCGGTGAGTCGCGTGGGGTCTGCGGCGCAGATTAAGGCGATGAAGCAGGTTGCGGGGAAAATCAAGGGTGATTTGGCCCAGTTCCGTGAGCTGGCGGCGTTTGCGCAGTTCGGTTCGGACCTCGACGCGAAGACGAAGGCTCAGTTGGACCGTGGGCAGCGGATTGTGGAGTTGTTCAAACAGATTCAGTACAACCCGATGGCGGTTGAGATTCAGGCATCAGTGTTGTGGACGATTCAAAACGGGTTCTTTGACGATGTCGCTGTCGACAAACTCAAGGCCTTCCAGCTCGGGTTGCAGGAGTTCTTGGTATCGCGCAAAGAAGCGTTGCTCGCGAAGCTTCGCGATAAGGGTGCGATTGATGACGCGATTACCGCTGATTTGAAGGGGGCAGTCACGGAGTACAAGCAGGGGTTCAAAGGCTAATCGGGTAGCGATCTCCGAGGGATTCCAAGGAACACGATATGGGAGCAAACACACGCGACATTCGCCGAAGGATCAAGTCGGTCAAAAACACGGCTCAGATCACCAAGGCGATGCAGATGGTGGCTGCGTCCAAGATGCGCAAGGCGCAGATGGTGGCTCTTGCGAGTCGGCCCTATGCAGAGGAGTTGGCGCGCATGCTTCGGGCATTCGGATCAGTGATGAAGGCTGCGGATGACCGTGCGAATCATCCCTTGATGCAGGAGCGACCGGTTCGCAAGCAGCTAGTGGTTGTGATTTCAACTGACAAGGGTTTGTGCGGACCGCTGAACTCGAATCTTTTCCGTGAAATTACGAAGTACGACGCCTCAATCACTGAGTTCATTGCGGTGGGGCGCAAGGGCGGTCAGTTCCTTTCTCGGATGAACCGGAAAGTGATTGCCGAGTTTGAGTTGAAGGATGCGTTTACGTTTTTCGATACCAAAGCGGTTTCGAAGATGTGTTTGGAGCGCTTTTTGAATGGAGAAGTGGATGCAGTTCACGTGCTCTACACGGATTTCATCAACACGCTTCAACAGGTGCCTGCCTCCAAGGTGTTGGTTCCTGTGACGTCGCTTGAGGTTGGGCCTGCTTCAGTGGACGGAAAGGTGGAGGATTACGTTGAGGATTTTGGGAATGAGAAAGCGCCCGATTACATTCTCGAGCCGAGTTTGGATGCATTGTTGGATGCGATTCTCCCTCACTTCGTTGACTTCAAGATTTACCACATGGTGCTGGAGAGTCGGGCGTCGGAGCACTCGGCACGGATGGTGGCGATGAAGAATGCGACGGATAACGCGAAACAGCTGATTAAGGATTTAACCTTGGAGTACAACAAGGTTCGCCAAGCAAGCATCACGACCGAAATCTTGGAAATTGCGACCGCGCAAATGGTTCTTGGATAAACACTTTTGAATAAATAAAACTTATGTCACAGACCGCAGAAACAACCACGAAGAACGTCGGAACGATCGTTCAGGTCATCGGACCGGTGGTCGACGTCGACTTCAGCAAGTCGGGCGTGATTCCGAAGCTCTATGAGGCCTTGGAAATCCGCTACGAGGTGAACGGCGTTCAGACCCGATTGGTCTTGGAAGTGCAGCAACATCTCGGGGATCAATGGGTGCGATCCATCGCAATGTCCTCGACGGAAGGGCTTCGCCGAGGGATGAGCGTTGATGCCTTGGGCAGTCCGATCACCGTTCCCGTTGGTGAAGGAGTTTTGGGGCGCATTTTCAATGTGACGGGGGATCCGACGGATGAGCGTGGGGAAGTTCCTCACACGAAGCGGTATCCGATTCATCGCCCTGCACCTCCGTTGACTGAGCAGAACACCAAAGCTCAGATTCTCGAGACGGGGATCAAGGTTATTGATTTGATTTGTCCCTTCACCAAAGGGGGCAAGGTGGGAGCTTTCGGTGGTGCGGGTGTCGGCAAGACGGTGGTGATCATGGAGTTGATCAACAACATTGCGAAGGGACACGGCGGTTATTCGGTGTTCGCAGGTGTGGGAGAGCGGACGCGCGAGGGTAACGATTTGTACCATGAAATGGCCGACTCAAAGGTCATTCGGTTGGACAAAATTGAGGAGTCCAAGGTGGCGTTGGTGTACGGCCAGATGAACGAGCCACCCGGAGCACGTTTGCGTGTAGCTCTCTCCGCTCTCTCGATGGCGGAGTACTTCCGTGACGAGAAGAATCAGGACGTGTTGTTGTTCGTCGACAACGTGTTCCGCTTCTCGCAGGCGGGATCGGAGGTGTCGGCTCTCTTGGGACGCACTCCCTCGGCGGTTGGTTACCAACCCACGTTGTCGGCGGAAATGGGGCAGCTTCAGGAGCGGATTACTTCAACAACGCGCGGTTCCATCACCTCGTTCCAAGCGGTGTACGTACCAGCTGACGATTTGACGGACCCAGCACCGGCCAACACGTTTGCGCACCTTGACTCGACGATCGTTCTTGAGCGGTCCATTGCTGAGTTGGGTATTTACCCTGCGGTTGATCCGCTTGCTTCGACGTCGAAGGCGTTGGCGCCTGAAATCGTGGGTGAAGAGCATTACAAGGTGGCGCGTGGCGTTCAGCGTGTGTTGCAGCGGTACAAGGATTTGCAGGATATTATCGCGATTCTCGGAATGGATGAGTTGTCGCCTGAGGACAAGCTCACGGTGTTCCGCGCGCGCAAAATCCAGCGGTTCCTGTCGCAACCGTTCCACGTTGCTGAAGTCTTCACGGGCACGCCGGGTCAGTATGTGTCGACGAAAGACACGATTCGCGGGTTCAAGGAGATTCTTGAGGGCAAGCATGATGACGTTCCTGAAGGGAACTTCTACATGAAGGGCGGCATCGACATGGTGCGTGGTTAATGATTGTAGCGGCACCGGGCGACTTGAGTCGTCCGGTTGCCGGTGCGAGTTGAGTCACTTTTTGAGACTGAAAAATGGCCAAGCTAAAACTTGAGATATTCACCCCTGAGGGAGTGGCCTACAGCAAGGATGTGGACATGGTTCGCATGCCGACAGAGTCGGGTGAGATTGGGGTGTATGCTAAGCATGCGCCGATGCTCACTCGGGTTTTGCACGGGGAGATTGTAGCCCGCAATGGGGGCGAGTCAGAGCACTTGGCTGTTGGAGAAGGTTTTGCGGAGGTTTCTTCGACGGCGGTTCGCGTGATTGTCGACATGGCGATTGAGGACAGGCACATCGATGAGGGTATTGTGGAGGAGGCGGTGAAGAAGGCGCAGGCTCGGTTGGCAGAACCTCATTTGAGTGATGAAGAGGCTGCGGTGGTTCAGGCGGCCCTTCAGAAGTCGATGGCGAAGTTGAAGGTGAAGCGTCGTCGGCGGGGTTGATTTTGGGCGGTTAGTTCCCGTTCAGAGGCCCGCTCTTGCGGGCCTTTTTTTTGCCCTCGCGCGGTGGCGGTGGCGTGAGAGGATGGCAGACCGCCTTGAGCGGAACATTTTTTGAATATTTGAGAAGAGCTGAAAAAGAGAAGGAATATGAGCAAGTTAGAGAGCGCAAAGATTTTGAGAGTGGGGCTTCCGTCGGGTTCGTTACAGGAACCAACCATTCAGTTGTTTGCTAAGGCGGGTTTTGCCATCAGCAGCGCGAGTCGGTCTTACAAGCCTTCGGTGGATGATCCGGAGTTGGTGATTCGTTTGTTGAGGGCTCAGGAGATTAGCCGATACGTAGAGCACGGGTTTTTGGATTGCGGATTGACGGGTAAAGACTGGATTTCGAACAACGGTTCGGATGTGGAAGTGCTTTCGGAGATGACTTTCTCAAAGGCGAGTGCGAAGCCGACGAGGTGGGTGATTGCGGTGCCTGAGGATTCTGCGATTCGGACGGTTCAGGATCTTCAGGGCAAACTGATTGCGACCGAGGCGGTTGAGATGACTCGTCGGTTCCTTCAGTCGAACGGCGTTAGCGCAACGGTGGAGTTTTCTTGGGGTGCGACGGAGGTGAAGGTTCCGGACTTGGTGGATGCGATTGTGGATGTGACCGAGACTGGTTCGTCTCTGCGCGCGAACAAGTTGCGGATTTTGGAGACCATCATGGAAAGTTCGCCCCAGTTCATTGCGAATCATGGGGCGATGAAGGACGAATGGAAGGCGTCCAAGATTCGGACTCTCGTCATGCTGTTGAAGGGGGCGTTCAATGCGCGCGACAAAGTCGGGTTGAAGCTGAATTTGCCGGAAGGCCAGTTGCCCGAGTTGCTGAAGAGCTTGCCCGCACTTCGGAATCCGACGATTGCGAAGTTGGCTCAGGAGGGGTGGGTTGCGGTGGAGACGATTATCGATGAGCGGGTTGTTCGCGAAATCATTCCCGGATTAAAGGCTTTGGGCGCTGAGGGGATTATTGAGTATCCGCTGAACAAGGTGGTGTATTGAGGCTGGTGGCTTACGGGGTGAATGTCCGGCTGTATCCCGTCGTAGCGCTAATCTGAATGGCCCCGTAACGCTCGGGGCTAGGAGCGTCGGGCTGCAGCTCTGGGTTCTCGGGAGGGAGGGCGTAAGTGAACGCGAGCTCCATGACGGAGACGGTGCCGTACGCGTTCGAGTCACGGAGGATGCGACAGGCTCCGCCTGGCGAGATTTCGATGACTTTATCCGTGAGTCCCGCGGCGTTGGTGTTTCCGAAGTCACGCAGGGCGATTGGGGTGACTGCGTGGCACTCGTCATGACCGAGGCGATAGTAGCGGTGGACGGGTGGACGCGACAACGGGCCGGAATCAGGGGGGATGGCGGTGGCTAGAAGCCGGAGTTCAGCGAGGTAAAGAAGGGGTGTGATGGGGCGTAAATCGTTTCGTTGAGTGACGTTTTTCTCCCATGAGTCGGTTGGGTCGGAGGGATCCACTCCACGCCGACCGTCGGGGAAGCTGAATGCGCGGAGGGAGAGCCCGAGGTCGGGAAGCTTATTTTGTGAAACGAGGGCGAGGTAAACCCATTCGCCGCGGTCGATAGCGCGTCTGCGTGCTGACTTGTAGGCCGATTCGATGAGGATGGACGCGAGCTTGAGACGTGATTTTGCCAGTCGCTCTGAGCAGGCGAGGGCGCCGATCGACACTAGGACGATGAAGATGGCGAGAGAAAGCACCAACTCGGTCAGCGTGGTGCCTTCGGTTGAAACGAACCGGCGATGTGGGCGCATGCCCGTTCATCGGCGGCAGTCTCGGGAACGGATGGGTTCGCGCCGAGGTCAGGCTGTTTTTCCCGACAGCCGATGGTGCTCCTCCATGGCGAATCGGTCAGTCATTCCGCTGACATAGTCGCACACTGTTCGCTCGAGCCCCTCCTGCTGAATGCGGTCGAAGGAGTCTTGGCCGAGGAGATTGGGTTCTGCGACGTACGCGGTGAAGACGTGACGAAGGATTTCTCGTCCGCGTTCGTTCACGTCGTTGAGCGTGGGATGGCGGTAGAGGTGTTTGAAGAGAAACCGCCGAAGTTCCTGGTTTCGTGCGCGAACGGTCGGGCTGAATCCTGCGAGCGCGGTTTCGTGCTTTCGGACAGACTCTGCGGATGTGAACCCGCCTTCGGTCAGGCGGCGGCGTGTCTCGGCAATCAAGTCGTCCACCGTAGAATCGGTTAAATCACGGATCACTTGGCGCTGAAGCGTGGGACCTTCGAGATGCGGGTGATGCTTGAGTACGTTCGCTCTGGTTTCAGCCCAAACAGGGAGGGTTTCCAATAACGCTTCCGTGAGGAGGCCCTCATCGATTCCGTCTTCAATATCGTGACTCGAATACGCGATCTCATCCGCCAGATTGGCGATTTGGGCCTCGATGCTGGGAGAGGGATACTGCACTCCGGCAACAGGATGAACCGGAAGTTTGGAGTGTTTGTGGAGTCCCTCCAGAACCTCCCATGAGAGGTTGAGTCCGGGAAGGCCGGGACGTTTACATTCAATCAGGCTGACGATTCGGAGACTTTGTTGGTTGTGTTCGAACCCGCCGTGATCGCGCATGCACTCATCCAGCGCGTCTTCGCCGCAGTGGCCGAACGGGGAGTGTCCCAAGTCGTGTGCAAGGGCGATGCTTTCAGCGAGATCCTCGTTGAGACGGAGGGCCCGAGCGATGGAGCGGGTGATTGAGGCGACCTCGATGGTATGCGTCAGGCGCGTTCGCAAATGATCGCCCGTGCCATTGAGGAAAACCTGCGTCTTGTACTCGAGCCGACGAAATGCGCGGGTGTGAATGATGCGTGCTCGGTCCCGTTCGTAGCAGGAGCGTAGGGGGTGGGGAGGCTCCTCAACCGCTCGCCCTGCCGTTCGATCGGTCCGCTGTGCGTAGGGGGCGAGTAAATCGTCGGTCAACATGGTTACGCCAAATCGGTCAGAAGCCGTTTATGGATGTTGTCGAAGCCACCGTTCGAAAAAATCACCACCACGTCGCCGACCTGAGTGTGCTCCTTTAAGCGCAGGATGATGGCGTCGACGTCCGGTTCGTAAAATGCGGGTTTTCCGGAGGCTCCGATATCTGAAATGACCCGTTCAGGGTCGAGGCGGTCTTCGGGCGCCAGTTGTTCGAGACGCGCGACCTTTGAGAAAATCACGCCGTCCGCGCTTTGGAACGCCGCCGGAAGGGACTGTTGGAAAACCGCGCGACGTGTGGTGTTGGAGCGGGGTTCAAAAACGGCCCAGAGCCGACGCCCTTTGTACTGATGCCTCAGGGCCTGTAAGGTTTGATCGATGGCTGTGGGGTGATGGCCGAAATCGTCGATGACGGTGATGCCGCGAACTTCTCCTCGGATTTCCTGACGACGTTTGACCCCGCCAAACCGCGCGAGGGCATCGCGGATGGTTGCGACGGGCACGCCAAAATGGCGCGCCGCCGTGGCGGCCATGGCCGCGTTTCGGACGTTGAACTCGCCGGGCAGGGAGATTTCGAACCGTTCGCCGTCCAGCAGGAAGGACGCGCCAGATCCGTACTCCGGTTGGGTGATGCGGTGGGAGGCTGCCTCGCCGAAGCCCACGGACTTCACTGTCGCGCGGGCCGTCGACGCAACCTCCATCGCATTGGCATCATCGGCGTTTACAATCACCAGACCGTTGGACGGGACGACGTTCATGAGCCGTCGAAACGACAGTTTAATCTCCTCTAACGATTGGAAGATGTCGGCGTGATCGAACTCGAGGTTGTTGATGAGAACGACTTCCGGCAGGTAGTGAAGAAACTTCGAGCGTTTGTCGAAGAAAGCGGTGTCGTATTCGTCGCCTTCGAGGACTACGTGTTCGGAGGGGTGAAGGGAGCATCCTTGGGGGAGGTCTTTGGGAATGCCTCCGATGAGATAGGCAGGGTTTTTCTCTGCGCAGGCGAGAATCCACGTTAGCGCGGTGGTGGTGGTGGTTTTTCCGTGGGTGCCGGTGACGACGGCGTTGTGGCGACCGCGGAGAAAAAATTGTCGCAGGGTTTCGGGGAGCGAGACGTAGTTCAGGCGTCGGTTGAGCACTTCCTCGACTTCGGGGTTGCCTCGGGAGATGGCATTTCCGACGACGATGAGGTCTGCGCTTTCGGGAAGGTTGGTGGGGGAGTAGCCCCGAGTGATGGTTATCCCTTTGCCCTCAAGGAAAGTACTCATGGGCGGGTACACGTCCTGATCGGACCCGGTGACGGTGAAACCTTGGTCTCGCATGGCGGCGGCCACGGCGCCCATGGCGGTTCCGCAGATTCCGATAAAGTGGACGTGTTGGATGGGTTTCATCCGGCCACGTTACCCTGAGCGGAGGCGCGTTCCAGAATGAAAGGGAAGGCTGGGCGCGGGGTGGTATGGGGGGTGCTCGCAACCTTCTCATGCCGATTTCCAAGAAAATCCGGGGCATGGTTTCCGGGAGCGTTGCGTCCGTCCAAATGGCGGTCGTTCTATTAGCTGCGCTTCTTCCTGGGATGACGGCATGCGATAAGCAGACGGTCCAGGCGGTGGCGACGTCCAATCCGGTTCCGATGGCACCGGTAATGGAGACGAAGTTGAAGGGGCCGTTTCGGCTAGCGGGTGGCAGCTTCGATTTCAACGGGGGGCCTGCGTTCGTAAAAGTCCGAAAGAGTAATCTTTATGCGGGGGTGACGGAGGTCACTCAGAGCCAGTTCGAGAGCGTGATGGGGAACAACCCGAGTCACCCAAGCTTTCGTGGTTCGAAGCTTCCGGTGAACAATGTGACGCACCCTGAGGCGCTGGCTTTTTGTAAGAAGCTGACGGATGCGGCACACGCGGAGGGTTGGTTACCGAGGGATTGGAGTTTTGGGCTTCCGCACGAGTGGGAGTGGTCAACTTTCTACGAAGAAGAGGACAAGGCGGTGCTCAAGGGAGAGGTGAAAGATGCGAAGTCGGGGGCGGGTGCATTCAAGGATTTGCGAAAGCTCGCTGTCTGGCGGCGGAATCCTGACGACGGACCCAGAGAAGTCGGGAGCATGGCGGTCGACAGTAACAAGTTGTTCGACATCCGTGGTAACATGGCCGAGTGGTGCCGGAACTGGGTGGATTCGAAGCGTTTGAAAGTGACTTCGCAGGAGGACACCTCTGATTCGGA
>JBIIXW010000257.1:0-5219 GCA_044347165.1 Chthoniobacteraceae bacterium | reverse complement strand
CCATCGCTCGAAATCTTCCCGCCACTGAACGTCACCGTGCCAGTCCCAAACGCCGCGTCATTCCCCACCAACACCGTCCCAGCACTCACGCTCGCTCCGCCCGTGAACGTATTCGTTCCGCTCAGCGTCAACGCCCCGCTCCCGCTCTTCACCAGACTCCCACCCGTTCCGCTCATCACCCCGCTGTAAACCGAATCCCCGCTCCCGCTCAGCGTCAGCGCGTTCCCCTGTACGTTCACTGTACCCGCTCCCGCAAGCGTCGCAATCTCCTCGGCGCTCGCCAACTTCAGCGTCCCACTCGCGTTCACCGTCACCGCCATGCTGTTCGCCAGCGCACTACCCCCATTCAACGTCAACGTCCCAGCATCCACCACCGTCGCCCCGCTAAAGGTGTTCACCCCACTCAACGTCAGTTCCCCGGCCCCTACCTTCGTCAGACTATTCGCCCCACTCACCACCCCGCTCAACGTCACCCCGCTCGCCACATTCAACGTCGTCGCCGCACTCAGCGCCGCCGCTCCAGAGAACGTCAACGCCCCCGTGTTCGTCCCATCCCCAAGTGCCAGCGTCCCGCTCAATCCCAGCGCATTCGCCACCGTCCGCGCCGTCGCCCCATCGCTCGAAATCTTCCCACCACTGAACGTCACGCTCCCCGTCCCAAACGCCGCATTATTCCCCACCAACACTGTCCCCCCACTCATGCTTACCCCGCCCGTAAACGTATTCGCACCGCTCAACGCCAACGCCCCACTCCCGCTCTTCACCAAACTGCCTGCCCCACTCAACACCCCACCAAACACGCCCGAATCCACCGTGAGCGCCGTCCCATTCAGCACCACCGACCCCGTCGACGCCCCATCCAAACTCAAAATCGTCACCGCCGCAGGGGACAAGTTCACCGTCCCATCCGCCACCAACGCCGCGCTGCTCGAAATAGTTGCTCCCGAAGCAACAGTGAAAGTTGCCCCCGCTCCGGCCGTCAGTGCCGTCGAAGCAAGCGACCCTGCGCTCAATACCAG
Source organism: Chthoniobacteraceae bacterium (assembly GCA_044347165.1). GTDB lineage: Bacteria > Verrucomicrobiota > Verrucomicrobiia > Chthoniobacterales > Chthoniobacteraceae > JBEEPE01. Next base: position 4,200 of record JBIIXW010000257.1, on the reverse strand, counting down.
CGATCCCCCACTCACCACCGTGGCTCCCGTGTAGGTGTTCGCCCCGCTCAAGGTCAGAACCGCTGTGCCCGTCTTCGTCAAAACTCCCGTCCCGCTGACCACCCCGCTAAACGCCGAATCAACAGAACCACCAAGCGTCAACGTGTTCGCCTGCAAGTCCACCGCTCCCGCTCCAGCAACGGAACCCGCCGTCTCCGATCCACCCAGCTTCAACGTCCCCGAAGCCCCCAACACCACCGCCAACCCGTCCGCCAACGCCGCACCCCCACTCACCAACACCGTGCCCCCATTCAAGGTCAATCCCCCGTCAAACGTGTTCGCCCCGCTCAACGTCAACTCCGCCGTCCCCGTCTTCACCAACGAACCGCCCGCCCCCGACATCACCCCACTCAGTGTGGTGTCCACCGACCCGCCCAACGTCAACACATTCGCCTGCAGGTTCACCGCTCCCGCTCCCGCCACCGACGCCACCGTCTCTGACCCACCCAACTTCAGCGTTCCCGAAGCACCCACCGTCACCGCCAGCGTGTCCAACAACGCACTGCCACCCGACAACGTCAATGTTCCCCCATTCACCGTCGCCGAACCGCTAAACGTATTCGCCCCGCTCAAGGTCAACTCCGCAGACCCCGTCTTCACCAACGAACCCGTTCCACTCATCACCCCCGAGAACGTCGTATTCGCCGAACCACCCAACGTCAGCGTATTCGCCAAAAGCCCAACCGAACCCGCCCCCGCCAACGTGCCAAACGTCTCCGACGCTCCCAGTCCCAACGTCGCACCCGACGCCACCGTCACCGCAACCCCATCCGCCAACGCCGCTCCTCCAGACAGCGTCAGCGTCCCTGCATTGACCGCCGCCGCCCCCGTAAACGTGTTCGCCCCACCCAGCGTCAACTCGCCCGCCCCCGCCTTCGTCAAACCAAACCCACCCGAAACCACCCCGCTCAACGTCACCCCAGACGCCACACTCAAAACCGTATCCGCCGACAACGCCACACCACCCGACAGCGTCAACGCCCCGTTATTCGTCGCATCCCCAAGCCCAATCGTCCCCGTCGCATTCGGGTTGAAAACAAACGCATTCGCCAGCGAACGGGCCGTCGCTCCCTGAGCAAACAACCGCGCCGTCACACCCGCTCCCGGAGCAACCGTCACCGTTCCCGACCCCAAAGCCGCATCATCCCCCGCAAGGACCGACCCCGCCCCAATCGATACCGCCCCGCTCATCGTACTAGCCCCACTCAACGTCAACGCCGCCGTCCCCGTCTTCACCAACCCACCAGACCCGCTCATCACCCCGCTGAACGTCGTGTCCGACGTCCCACCCAACGTCAAATTGAAACCCTGCAACTCAACCGAACCCGCCCCTGCAATCGAACCCACCGTCTCCGACGCGTTCAACCGCACCGTCGCTCCCGACGATACCGAAACCGGCGCAATGTCCAAGATCGCCGCTCCGCCCGACAACGCCAGCGTCCCTGCCGCAACCGACGCACCTAGCGTGTTCGTGTTCGTCCCCGACAACGTCAACTCCCCAGCACCCGCCTTCGTCAACTGGAAGGAACCCGACACCATCCCCGTCAAGGTAACCGGACTCTGAATCGTCAACGTCCGTGACGCCGTCAACCCCAGCGCTCCCGTGAACGTCAACGCGCCGTTGTTCACCGCATCACCCAGCGTCGAGTCCACACTCATCGACAACGCATTCGTAAAGGTCCGCGCCGTCGTCGAACTGCTCGACAGAGCCCCACCAGCAAACGTGATCGTTCCCGTTCCCAACGAACTGTTCTGCCCCGCCCGCACCGTTCCCGCCGACAACCGCACACCCCCCGTGTTCGTGTTCGCGCCTGACAAAACCAACACCCCAGTTCCCAACTTCTCCAACAACGTTGACCCCGATACCGCCCCAGACACCGTCAACACATTCGACCCCGTCACGTCCAGCTTTCCTCCACCACTACCCAACGACATCGCACGGCCCGCCCCCAAATCCACCGACGCCGCCGTGCTCTGTAAAGTCCCCCCACCCTGAAGCGTTAACGACGTCCCCGTCCCAAGTCCCGAAGCCGCACCCACCGACACCACCCCTGCCCCAATCGAAACCGCACCGCTGAACGTGTTCGCTCCCGACAGTGTCAACACCCCCGCACCCGCCTTCGTTAACGCTGCTGAACCGCTCAACACCCCCGACAGCGCGACATCTGACGCCACCGTCAGCGTCGTCGCACCCGTAATCGCCGCCGAACCCGAGAAGCTCAGTGCCCCATTGTTCGTCGCATCCCCAAGCGTCACCAACCCCGCAAAGTTCAACGCATTCGCCAGCGCCCGCGCCGTCGTCCCATCACTCGACAACGCCGTCCCCGTCGCCAACGTCACCGCTCCCGCACCCAACGCATCCGCTCCACCCACACGCAACGCCCCACCAGAAACCACCGTTCCACCGCTGAACGTGTTCGTCCCCGTCAACACCAACGCACCCGACCCCGTCTTCGTCAGCATCCCTCCAGAAACCACCCCAGGCATCGTCAGCACCCCACCCGAACCAACCTCCACCACCGCGTCACCCGCCCCAATCACCAGCGAACGATTCACCCCCAAGTTCACGCTCCCTGACGCCAATCGAACCACCGAGCCGCCCGACACACTCAACACGTTCGTCGCAGAACCATCCCCCAAGTTTCCAGAAGTCGTGAAGCCCAGCGTCCCCCCCGTCACCGACACCCCGCCGCTCAACGTGTTGGCACCCGACAACGTCAATGTCCCAGAACCCGATTTCTCCAACCCAGTCGACCCCGACACAACCCCAGGAACCGTCAACACATTCGAACCCGTAACGTCAAAACGCCCCCCACCCGCACCCAACGTCACCGCCCGACCCGATCCCAAATCAACGGACGCCCCCGTGCTTTGCAACACCCCACCCTGCAACGTTAACCCAGAACCCGTCCCCAAGCCCGACGCCGCACCAACCGACAAAATCCCCGCACTCACCGTCAACGCCCCGCTGAACGTATTCACTCCGCTCAAGGTCAATGTCCCACTCCCAGCCTTCGTCAGGCTCGTCAACCCACTCACCACATTGCTCAACGTCACATTCGACGCCGCAGTGATCGTCGTCGCCGCACTCAACGCAACAGCCCCAGAAACCGTCAGCGCACCCGTGTTCACCGCATCTCCCAACGTCACCGTCCCCGACAAACTCAACGCATTCGCCAGTGTCCGCGCCGTCACGCCATCACTCGTCAACGCCGTCCCCGACGCCAACGTCACCGTTCCCGTGCCAAAAGCAGCATTGTTCCCCGCCCGAACCGTCCCCGCATTCACCACCGTCCCTCCCCCGTCCACGTTCGCCCCCGACAGCACCAACGTCCCCGCCCCCGCCTTCGTCAGCGCAAACGTACTCACCCCGTCGTCCACCACCCCACCCACTTTCAAAACACTCCCGCCCACCGTCAACGTCAACGCCTGTCCCAACGTCACCGAACCAGTGCCCAAATCCAAATCGCTGCCTCCCGTGAACGTAATGTTCCCATTCCACACCTGCGCGTTATTCGTCGTCAACACCACCGCCGACCCCAACGTGTTGTTCAACGTTGCACCCCCAATCGTCAACGTCCCGCTCCCCAACGCCGTCGCGCTATTCACATTCAACGTTGACCCCGACGCCACCGTCACCCCGCCCGACATCCCGCTGTTGTCCCCAGAAAGCGTCAGCGCCCCCGCACTCACCGTCGTCAACCCGCCGTACGCCAGATTTCCCGAAAGCACCAAACCGCCTGCTCCCGCCTTCGTCAGCGTAAACGTGCCCGCTCCATCATCAATCGCACCGCCCACCGTCAAAACATTGGCCGACGTCGTCACCGTCGAGTTCTGTCCCAACGTGACCGCGCCCGTCCCCAAGTTCAGCGATTGCGTTCCCGCAAACGTGAACGAACCGCCCACCGTCACCGCGTTGTTCGTCGTCAACGCCAAATTAGCAACCGACGAATCCAACGTCGTCCCCGCAGAAATCGTCAGCGCCCCAGACCCCAACGCACTCGCATTCCCCAACGACAACGTCCCCTGCACCAACGCCACCCCCCCCGAACCCGTGTTAGCCCCATACAACGAAACCACTCCAGCTCCCGTCTTGGAAACCCCAGCCGTAAAGGTCACCGCACCCCCAATCGTCAAACTCGAAGCCCCCGTCCCCACCAC
>JBIIXW010000066.1:0-16354 GCA_044347165.1 Chthoniobacteraceae bacterium | reverse complement strand
GAGGGGGTCTGGTTTTTGATGCGGTTCTCGCGGAAGGCCAGGTTGACCATGTTGTCGGCTAAAATCTCCTCGCGGCTCTGTGCTTGAAAGATTAGCCCCGAGGTCCCGAGAGCGATTCCGTAGAGGTTGCGCAGCATCATGGGGCGCGGGGCATGACTGGGGATTGCGCAAATATCTAAAGGCAGACCCCAAGTGAGTGGCGGACAAAACACCGGCAGGAAGTGCCTTAGGAATTTTCAAAAAACATGAACCGCTTCGAACGATCCCTTCCCATCGTCCTGCTCCTGAGCACGCTCCCACCCGCCATCCCCGATGTGCGCCTCCCCGCCATTCTCACTGGCCACATGGCCATCCAAGCTGGAAAATCCGCGGTCCTATGGGGCTGGGCCGACCCGGGCGAAAAAGTCTCCGTCCAATTCGGCTCCAAAAGGCGGAAACCACCGCGAATGCGCAGGGCAAATGGAAACTCAAGCTCGAGCTTCCATCCGGCGATGGCCCCCACCAGATCCAACTCCGAGGCAAAAACGCGCTTTCCATTTAGGACATCCTGATCGGTGAAGTGTGGATCTGCTCCGGCCAGTCCAACATGAAGCTGGAATTGAGAACGGCTCTGAATCCGGAGCAAGAGGCGGCTGCTGCCCAGTTCCCCAAAATCCGTAAAAGGCGCGTGGGTCATCTGCTCCCCGAAACCGTCACCACCTTCTCGGCGGTCGGATACTTCTTCGGACGCGAACTCCATCAGAAACTCGCCCAAGTCCCCATCGGACTCGTCGCGTCCAACTGTGGTGGCACCGTCTGCGAAGCTTGGGCAATCAAACCCGCCCTCGACGCGGTTTCCGGAACTCAAGCCCATGTTCGAGCAGTATGCTCAGTGGAATGGCTGCTACGACAAGGAAAAGGGCAAAGCGCATTTCGAGAAAGCCAAGGCCGCCCACGAAAAAGCCCTCACCGAGTGGAAGGAGGAAGCCGCAAAGGCCAAAGCGGGCGGCACGCCCGTCCCTCCTGCTCCCCCCGCTCCTCGCATGATTGCACGCAAGATGTCATCCCAGCGGGTTGCTTGCTTCGGCGTTGGTGAAAGAGTACCATCGCATCTATGAGCACGACCGAAATCCTTGAGGAACTGCCCCGTCTCGCCCGAGATGAGCGTGAGAAGGTCTGGCAACGTCTGGAGGAGATTGAGTTAGGGGAGATGGAAGAGACACCTGAAATGCTTGCGGCGATTGATGAGGGTCGGCGGTCTATAAGTGAAGGGAAAACCGTGAGTGTTGGGGAGATGCGTCGGCGCATAGCGCAATGGACTACACAGTAATTCTGAGCGAGGTCTTCTCCTCTGATTTAGACGGAATCGTCGCTTACTTGATGAAGCGTGCTGGTGCGGAAACGGCGTCCCGGATCGGCAATAAACTGATTGATCGTGCGTTAGAAATTGGAGAAAGCCCGTTTATTGGGCAGCCAGTGAAGCAGCGCCCTGGCGTTCGCAAGGTTTTGCTGTACTGATATATAATTTACTACGACGTGAACGAAGTTCAGCAGACGGTTGAAGTTCTGCGTGTCTGGCACGGCGCGCGTAATCCGGAAAGCCTCCGTTTCGGTTGAGTGAGCAAGGTGCCCCCGAATAGGGCACACACACATTGTCTAGAGAGCGCGTGGAGGCATCCGCGTTCTCAGGCATCTGGCTTCCGACTCGGTGCGCAATGTGCGTCTCAGGCTACGCGGGCACCGCAATCAGCGTGATCAAGATCGCCTCATGGCTCAAACGCGCCTGCTAGGAAACTGCTTTTGCGCCCGCCGTGCCGGAAACCGCTGGAACGTGGGAAGGATGTCGGGGAGTGAGGGGGGCTGACTCGGCCGGCGATATGCTGCTCACCTTCCACAACGAATTCACCCGGTTTGAGACGAGGGCCAAGGATTTCGAGGGGGAGCCAGAAAGCGGCCCTCGCCACTCCAGTGCCCCCGCGCCGGAGATCGTTAGTTCACGAGATGGCAGTGTCTGCCCATCAGCACCCACGCAGCCCCCAAAAAAACAGCCCCCCAAAACCAGTGCTCCCGAGGACTTCGTAAAGGGCGGCAAAACCCCGGCGGCTCCTCGTTGTAAAAATCGCTTCGCGCCGGTTGCTCCTCAGCAGCACGTGGTAAATGGCATCCGGAAATTCAATCCGTATGCTTCGGACATCACCCAAAAAATGGAAACCACGGCAATTCTGTCAAGAGTTGCACCCTGCCCCCCTTTTTGCCCGCGCCCGCGCCCGAGCCACTGACCCCAAACCAATCGGCCGGATTTCCGACCGACGCTCGGTCAAGGCATCTTTACATCAATAACTGAGGACATCATGATGACTTGGTGAGAACGACCGTGACACTGGATCGGGACGTGGAGCAGCGCCTGCGCGAGACCGCGCTGCGGACGCGACGGCCTTTCAAGCGCGTTCTCAACGATGCCCTGCGCAGCGCTCTCGATGCCATGGAGCCTCTGACTGCCGGACGTTATGAGGTGAAGTCCCGCCCCATGGGTCTGCGCGCCGGTCTCGACCCCACCGGCTTCAACCGACTCGCCGATGACTTGGAGGCGGAGGCCTTTTTGGAAGCGACGCGGAAACTTCAGGCCGCCTCCCGATGATCGTTCCCGACGTGAATTTGCTGCTCTACGCCTACGACGAGAGCAGTCCCTTCCATGAACCGGCGAAGGCCTGGTGCGAGGTGGTGATGAGTGGTCCGTCTCCGCTCACCTTGCTGCCGGCGGTGGTGTTCGGGTTCGTTCGTATCGCCACCCATCCCCGGGTATTCAAAGATCCCCTCTCCGTTTCCGAGGCGGCCGATCACGTCCGTTCGTGGCTGGCGATTCGGCACGTCCAGCTTCACGAGATGTTGCCGGAGGATGTGGCGTGCGCCCTCGGTCTGCTGGAAGCGGCGGGCACTGCCGGAAACCTGACCAGCGATGCACAGATTGCCGCAGTGGCGCTGCGCCTCGACGCCGAAGTCCACACCGCCGATCTGGATTTCGGTCGCTTTCCGAAGGTGCGCTTTCTCAATCCCTTGAGGTAGGATGCGATGCTTGTTTCTGTCTGTCTCTAGATGACATGAGGTTGTTGAGCGGCACGAGGATCAGCGGTCTTAAAAAGCCATGACAACCACGTATCCATCGAAAGCCAGCCCCTCCCACGAAATCATCAAACTGGGGATTGACGCCCACGCCAAATATTACTGGGTGAGCCGTCAGGTTGACGGCGCGACGCCTCAACCGGTGCAGAAAATGACCTACGACGAACTGCTCCTGTTTCTGCTAGAAAACTGCTTTTGGGCCCGCCGCATCGGAAATGGCCAGGACGGGGATGGGCGTCGGGGAGTGAGGGGGTCTGGCTGTTTTGCCTTGGTACCGAGGAAATCCGCGATGGGTGTTATGACGACAGGTTCGGGGTTGTGGCGAACGTCGCGAGAAAGTGCGATCAATCTTTGAAACTCCGCACGGTGATTGGGTTATAATGCGACATGTACTTTTGCCGAATTTTCGTGGTCGGTATTCTGTTTGGGTGGACGTTTTGGAATCGCGCGTCGGCGGGACTGCTTGATTCGGTTCGCAGCCGGCTGCCTGACGCGTTGGTCGAGCGGGAGTGGACGGTTGCGGGTGTACGTCGCACGGCGCTTCTTAGGGTTCCTCGGACGAGTAGCGGCCCTGTTGGCGTGGTCTTTTGCTGGCACGGACATGGTGGACGGGCGTCCCAAGCGGCGCGAAGCTGGGGGTACGGTCAAGCGGATCGGACATCGATTCTGGTTTTTCCACAGGGACTTCCGACGGTGTCGCCGCTGGTTGATCGGGAGGGGCGAATGCCGGGGTGGCAGACGACGGTTGGGGGGGATGGTGATCGGGATATTCAGTTTTTTGATACGATGCTCATCGATTTGAGGAGGGAGCACGCGATTGATGTTCGGCGAATCTATTCGATGGGACACTCGAACGGTGGCGCGTTTAGTTACCTGCTTTGGCAGGCACGTCCGAGCATTCTGGCAGCTGTGGGTGCGGTTGCTGGCGGGATTCGTGGAAGGTTCGACGGGGTTCCTCCGTTGCCGGTGATACACGTCGCTGGAAAGCGAGACCCCTTGGTGAAGTTCAGTTGGCAGGAGCAGACGTTTGCGGCGGTGCGTCGCGTCAACGATTGCAATCAAAGGTCTCAGGCATGGGGTAGAGCGGGTGTTCTCGACGCCGTTGTCTATCCATCGGGCAAAGGTTCGCCCTTGGTGACTGCTTTACACGACGGGGGGCATGAGTACGCGGAAGGTTCTTCGGAACTCATTGCTCGCTTTTTCAAGGAGCATGTTCGGCGGGATCGATGATGGTTCGTGTTTAGTCCAAGACTGCGAACTCAGGGGAGAGGAGCAGGGTGTGGCAGAGTTCGTCGAGTGCTGACAATGGTCGTTGTGGTTTTGCAGGGGCGGCGAAATCGGTGCGCGCGTCCCAGCGACGTGCCGCGCCTTTCATCCCAGGCATTTCTGAACCGGGCATGGTGATGGTGGGGGACCACTGGTAGGCGCCTGCATCCGCGTCAGACTGACTGTCTGCTAGATGACATGAGGTTGTTGAGCGGCACGAGAATCCGCGATCTTAAAAAGCCATGACAACCACGTATCCATCGAAAGCCAGCCCCTCCCACGAAATCATCAAACTGGGGATTGACGCCCACGCCAAATATTACTGGGTAAGCCGTCAGGTCGACGGCGCGACGCCGCAACCGGTGCGAAAAATGACCTACGACGAACTGCTTCTGTTTGTGGTAAAACAACAGAGGCTCGCGAACAAAGTGGTGACCTGTTATGAAGCAGGGGCCTTTGGGTTCCATCTGCACCGTCGGTTGGAGGAACTCGGCATCAAAAACTACGTGGTACAACCCCAGGACTGGGACGAACGCGGCAAGGGAGTAAAGAACGACCGGTTGGATGCCGCGGCGTTGTGCCAGCGTCTGGATCGGTATGAACGCGGAAACAAAAAAGCATTTAGCGTGGTGAGGATTCCGACCGTGGACGAAGAGAGGGAACGTGCCATCACCCGGCAGCGGCAGCAGCTGGTGCGTGAACGCCAAAGACTGGCGGCGATGGGCCGGAGTCTGCTTGCGACGCACAACATCCATGTCACCGGAAAGTGGTGGAAGGGCAAGGCGTGGACAGCGATCAAAATGCAGGCTCCTGCGTGGGTGATTGAACGGTTGGAGGTTTTTATTGTGATTCTGGGCCCGTTGGAGGAGCTGGAGATGAAGCTGATGAGGGCGATTCAGGAAGCGGCCCAAGAGCAGAAGATTCCGCGAGGAGTGGGGCCTTTAACGTTTGAGATCCTGAGGCGGGAGGTGGGAGACTGGAGCCGGTTCAACAACCGGAGGCAGGTGTCGAGTTACACGGGGTTGTGTCCTCGGGAGCACAGCAGTGGAGGGAGGCACCGAAGCGGCAGCGTAAGCAAGAGCGGGAATCCGCGAGTGCGGGCGATGCTTGTGGAGATGGTGTGGCGAATGATCCGGTGGCAACCTAGGTACACGGCACTCCAGAAATGGGCCCCCGTCTTGAACAGTCCGACGCCCAACCCAGCGGCGAAGAAGAAAGCCGTTGTGGCAATAGCGCGGCAATTGGCCGTGGATTTGTGGAGAGTGTTTACGGGCCAAGTGGAGGCTGAGAAGTTCGGGTTGGTGTACCTGCCCGAAGCGGCGTGAGCCTCAAAAGGGAGCACTCTGAAATGAGCCCTTTCAAGAGAACCATAATTCTAGACGAGCGTGGCCCGCTGAAGATTTCCGCATAACCTCTCCAATCCGAATGTCGCGCGTCTTGTAAATTCCATGGGCGTTGTAGAAGCGTCCGACTGCTAGATGAGACCGCATTTCCTTTCCTCGACCCGAATCAGTCATTTGGCGCTTTGCAGGCGAAAGCCGAAAACAAACGCGCGGATAGCAGGCTGTGATCGTTGAAACCCAACGGCGCTTACCCGGCAAGGAAGACATTTGGCCGCACCCAGAATACCCCGAAAGGCATTCCCCCTCAAAAAGTAGTAACCGGTCACTAAAACACACCAACCCAAGCAGAACACTCACACGTTAGCTTGACGAACCTCATGGCAGGAAATTGCTTTTTCGGCCGGATCACGGGAAACGGTTGGAGAGCGGATTAGGGCCGGAGGAGAGAGGGGGTCTGGCTGAGCCCGCCCTCCAAAGTTAAGGTTAAAGGAGCGCATCACGCGGAGACGCGGAGATGAGGAGGGTGGAAAGGAACGTCCTCCCTCACGCGAATTGGGATCTCTCCGCGCCTCCGCGTGAACTTCTGTTCCCACGTTGAATGCCGCTGGCACGCCCGCCCGCGGGCAGGGTTTGTGCCCCCCTTTGTTTTTTGTCCCCCTCTTTAGGGTTGCAGCCAGATGTACACTGCCAGTGGCCCGCTCAAGCCCACGCCCGTGGCCGTATATCCCAACGCCGCGAGATCCTTTTTGCCGTCTCCGTCAAAGTCCCCGACGTACAAGCCCGTCTCGAAATGCAGGCTGTAATCCAGCGCAATCACCTGTCTTCTTCCATCATCCAGTCCCGAGGGTCCACCGGGAATCACGTGCACCTCCCGCCCCTGTCCGGGCGCCATGAAAAGATCGTCCCGTCCATCGCCATCCCAGTCTTCCACTGCGAGGCTTGCACGCAAAAGAGGCTGGGGCTCCTTTCCGGTCTTTGGCCACGCGATTGGCCGCGCGAGAAGCTGGTCGGCCCGGTTCCGGTAGGGCTGTTGCCCGTCGCCCGTGTGTAGATGCACAGCGGCGGGCTGCCCCAGATCTTGGGGGGTAAACACCACATCCCTGCGGCCGTCGCCGTTAAAATCGCCCACACCAAAAAACCGCCAGCCCTTGCCGGTCTGTTCCAACTCGACACCGCTCTTCCCGTGGCGCACCACGTGCCCGTAAGAACTCACGAGGACATCCTTTTCGACCCAACGCGCATCCACATACGGTCCGTCGATTTGTGGCTTGAACTCCGTCACCGCCAGCCCGCCGGCACGGTGTTTCACGATCTCCTGCACGCGTCCAAAACGGCGCGCAAACAGGACCCCGACCGGAGCCGTAGACGGATCTGCCCCGGCGAGGAGATGCACCGCCTCGGACACCCCCAACCCGTGACGCTCAAAACCGTCGGGCGCCTTCGAGTCCGACAACAACAAAACCGTACCTGCCCCGGTCACCAGCAAGTCGGGACACCCGTCCGCGTTGACGTCGGCAGCAGACATTTTCAAACCGATGGGACCGATGTCGGGAAGCTCTATCCTGCGGTCGGGCGAGGCAGCAAAACGGCCGCCCAGATTGTGAAAAATCCGCACGTCTGCTAGGAGATTGCTTTTGCGCCCGCCGCATCGGAAATGGCCAGGACGGGGATGGGCGTCGGGGAGTGAGGGGGTCTGATCATTGGCGATCCAGGCATCAAGAAGCAGGTCAAAAATCACTGGCGTAAGCTGCAAGCAGAAATTGAAACAGCGACGCCATAGATTGAGGCCGTCAAGCAGGTCATTTCTTCACGGTCGCTGTACCAGAAAGCCGTCCAGAGGCGTCCCGGAAAGTGATGGTGTTGCCTCTCACGGTGCTGGTGCCAGTGATTCGGCCTGATGGATCGCGGTAGGTAGTGACTCCAGATGAGGATGTTGAGGATGTCCCGCTGATTCGTCCCTGTGAATCCCGGCAGGTCGTTTTCGTTCCACTGGTGCTTGAAGTGCCGGTCATTCTTCCTTGAGCATCGCGGAAGGTTGTTTTGCCACTGCTCGATTGTGTGGCTGTCCCTGTCATTCTTCCCTGGGCGTCTCTGAAAGTCGTCTTGGAACCTGATGTGCTGGCTGTTCTCGTGGATTTGCCCTTCTCGTCTCTCAGGCTGGCATTTTTACCGGCGAGGGACGAGGCAGGATCAGCAAAGGCAAGGACAGGTAGCAGGAGGATCAGAATCAGCTTCACGAAGTCTTTCGACGACGTTAAGATCGAAATCTTCAACCCTGCACATCGAAAGGCAGGTTGAAATAGCCGAACACCGCCTTGGTTCGCTCGAAGATCTGGCGCTCGCTCATTCCGGCACGTTCACACATCTCGTTCATCGGCACAAAACCACCGCTGATGAACTGCACCACCTCCAAGGGATTGATCTGCACCTGAACCTGTGGCTCTCCCTGGACCTTGAGCGCATCCAGTGAGTCGAGACAGCACATCACCATCATCATGAGGTTCTCGGTGTCCAGGGGGAGCGTTTTACAGCGTGCCTTCCCTGAACTCACGTCCGCGCAGCCAAAGGAAGATAACGGGCGTGACGATGAGGATGTGGATCAAACTGGAGATCATGCCGCCGATGACGGGGGTGGCGAGGGGTTGCATGACTTCGGCTCCTTGGCGGTGGCTCCACATGATGGGCAATAGGCTGGCGACGATGGTGGCGACGGTCATGACCTTGGGCCGCAGGCGCAGGCGTGCGCCATCTTTGACGGCTTGCACGAGGTCAGCATAGGCGAAGGCTTTGCCAAGTGCTGCCATTCGGGCTTTCACGGTTTCTTCGAGATAGACGACCATGACGACGCCGGTCTGAACGGCGGTGCCAAAGAGGGCGATGTAGCCGACCCAAACGGCACCGTTGAAGTTGTAACCGAGGAGCTTTTGCAGCAGCACACCACCGCTGAGGGCAAAGGGCACGGCGAGCATGACGTGCGCGGCTTCCAAGGCGCTGTGATAGACGATGTAGAGCAGCACGAAGATGATGAGCAGCACGATGGGGAAGACGATCTGCATGGTCTGCACAAAGCGGCGCTGGTTTTCATACTCGCCGGTCATTTTGTAGGTCATGCCCTCCCAATCAATCGTCTTGAGCTTCTGCTCGACCTCCAGCACGAAGCCGCCGAGGTCGCGATCCTGCACGTTGGCCTGCACATAGGAGCGGAGGCGTCCGTTCTCGCTGGCGATCTCGTTCGCGCCGACTTCGCGGGTGATCTTGGCAACCATGCCGAGCGGGATGTAGGTGACGGGTGTGTTGCCCGCGCTGGATGCCATGCCTGCGGCGGGTGCGGCTGCGGCTCCGCCCGTCATGCCACCGCCACCGCCCATCGGAGCGGCACCGGATGCGCTCATGCCCTGACGTGCGGCGACGAGGATGCTGCTGAGCTTTTCGATGTCGTCACGCTCACCGCGCTGCACGCGGATCTGGATGGGGAAGCGCTGTCGGCCTTCGATGGTGGTGCTGACGTTTTTGCCGCCGATGGCAATCTCCACGGCGTCGAGCACGTCTTTGGCGCTGAGGCCGTAGCGGGCCATGGCCTGGCGATCCACCTGGATGTTGAGGTAGGGCTTTCCCTGCACTCGTGATGGCGAGACTCCGGCGGCTCCTTCGATGCTGTTGATGAGCTTTTCGATCTCGAAGGCTTTGCGCTGAATCTTGTCGAGGCTGTCGCCATAAATCTTCACGCCGACTTGGGCGCGGATGCCGGTGTAGAGCATGAGGATACGGTTTTCGATGGGTTGGAGAAAGGCGGGCACATAGCCGGGCACTTGCTTCATCTTCTCCGTGAGTTCGGCTTTCAGTTTCTCGACGGTCATGCCGTCACGCCATGCGGGATTGCGTTTCACGCTCCAGCGGCCATCGGGGATGTATTCGGGTTTGAGCATGATGGTCGTCTCCAGCATCTCGGTGGGTGCGGGATCGGTGGCCGTTTCAAAGCGGCCCAGCTTGCCTGCGACGGACTCGACCTCCGGCGTGGCGGCGATGACGGTGTCCTGCCAGGACATGACGCGCTGGATTTCCTTGAGGCCGGTCTTCGGCATCATCACGGGCATGTAGAGCAGGCTGCCTTCATTGAGCGGCGGCATGAATTCTTTGCCAAAGCCGGTGACGACATCAGCAAGGCGCGGGTAGCCCGCATCGCGGAGCTGCTTCACGGTGGCGCGTGGCAAACCAAAAGCGGTGAGCAGTGCCACGCCGAGGATCATCATCGCCATGCCGATGACGGTTTTGCGATGATTGAGCGCCCAGTTCAGCGTCGGCTCGTAAAGACGCAGAAGGAACTTCATCACGACGTTGCTTTCCTCGGAATGAAACGGGCCACGCACGAGCAGTGAGCAGAGCACGGGCACCAGCGTGACGGCGAGCAGCGTGGAGCCGATCATGGCAAAGGTCTTGGTGAAGGCGAGCGGGTGGAACAGTTTTCCTTCCTGTCCGCTGAGCGCAAACACGGGCACGAAGGCGAGGATGATGATCGCCATGGCAAAGAAGATGGGCCGCCCGACCTGCGTGCAGGCGGTGAGCGTGACATCCCAGGTTTCTTGGGCGCTGAGTCGCCCGCCTTTTTTGTGCTCGGCTTCTTCACAGTGTCGGATGACGTTTTCCGTGACGACGATGGCCGCGTCCACCAGCACGCCGATGGCGATGGCGATGCCGGTGAGGGACATGATGTTGCTGGTGATGCCAAACTCCTTCATCAGCAGGAAGGAGATCAAAATCGAGATCGGCAACGGCAGCGTGACGATGAGGATGCTGCGGAAGTGCCAGAGGAAAATGATGTGGGCGAGCGTGACGAGGATGAACTCCTCCAGCAGCGCGTGCTTGAGCGTGCCGATGGTGTTGTCGATGAGTTCGCTGCGATCATAGAACGGCTTGATGGTGACGCCCGGCGGCAGGCTGGGAGCGATTTGCGTGATCTTCTCCTTGATGCGTTCGATCACCGCCTTGGCATTCTCACCCGTGCGCATGACCACGGTGCCGCCGACGGCTTCCTGGCCGTTCAAGTCGAGCGCACCACGCCGAAAGTCGCCGCCGATCTGCACGGTGGCGATGTCCTTCAAGTAAATCGGCGTGCCTTCCATGGCCTTCACCGTGACGAGTTCGAGGTCTTCGACACTGGTGACGAGGCCGATGCCGCGCAGCACAAACTCGGCTCCATTTTCCTCCACCACCTTGCCGCCGACATTGAGATTCGCGCTCTGCACCGTCTGCTAGGAGATTGCTTTTGCGCCCGCCGCATCGGAAATGGCCAGGACGGGGATGGGCGTCGGGGAGTGAGGGGGTCTGATGGCTCCAGCGATGCGTGCTGACCAGCGTTCACCGCACGAGATGCGGATGCAGTTCGTGTAGCGTTGATCGAGAGAAAACATGTGACCGGGAGCGATGCTGATGCCGCGTGCCAGCGCCCGTTCATAAAGCTGCAGGGCATCAACCTTGGGTGGCATGGTGACCCACAGAAGAAAACCACCCTGCGGTGAAGTGACCGTCGTGCCCGCAGGAAACGCCACGAGGATCGCGCGCCGCACCTGCATGACATTGTTCTTGTAGATCGCGCGCACACCTCGCAGCCAGTGATCGTAGCCACCCTCGGCAAGGAAGCCGGCAATCGCGAGCTCCGGCAGAGTCGCCGTCGCCAGCGTGTGAGTCAGCTTGGCCGTTCGAACTTGGTGGTAAAAGCGTCCTGGAGTCACCCAGCCAACTCGATATCCAGGGGCCAGCGTCTTTGAAAAGGAACTGCAAAACAAGACGATGCCCGAGTCATCATAGGACTTGCAGGTTCGGGATCGCTTGGCCCCGAAAGGCAATTCGCCAAAGACGTCGTCCTCGATCAGTGGGATCTCGTGCTTTTTGCAAAGGCTCACGAGTCGCTGCTTGGCATCATCAGGCATCGTGGCTCCGAGTGGATTGCTGAAGGCAGGAAGCACGATGCAGGCGGCCACGCGCTGATGCTTCAATGCACCCTTCAAGACATCCAGCCTCATGCCATGCTGAGGATCGGTGGGGATCTCCAGCACACGCAGGGCGAGCGCCTCAAGGACATGCAAGAGACCAAAGTAAGTGGGTGTTTCCACGACCACCACATCGCCGGGTTGAGTGACAGCACGCAGGCAAAGCATCAGT
This sequence comes from Chthoniobacteraceae bacterium, assembly GCA_044347165.1. GTDB lineage: Bacteria > Verrucomicrobiota > Verrucomicrobiia > Chthoniobacterales > Chthoniobacteraceae > JBEEPE01. Next base: position 4,487 of record JBIIXW010000066.1, on the reverse strand, counting down.
GCCTCGGTGGCTCCGCAGGTGGTGATGATCTCCGCTGGCGAGACGACCGCGCCCCCCTTGAGCATGCGTTTGCTGATCAGCCGCCTCAGTGTCTCAGAACCCGGCGGCAGATCATACATGACACCACGTGATCCCGCGTGGCGCGCTTTTTCAGCGAGCAAGCGGTTTAACTTCACCGTCGGCAGGATGTCCGCACTCGGCACCGCACCCCCAAGAGCGATCAAGTTCGCCGATGCCACGGCATCAAACAGGCTGGCATGGAGATTGCCGAGGCTGCCCGACATGGGAACACGCGGCGGGTGTGGTCGCAGGTCCAGGTCTGTCTTTGGGGACGGATGTTTGACAAAAAATCCAGACTTGGGCTGCGGCTCCACCAGACCTCGTGATTCGAGTTCCACGAAAGCCTGGACAGCCGTGCTCATGCTGACGTGATGCTGATCGCATACAGCACGCAAGGAGGGCGTACGTTCGCCTGGACGCAGCACACCATCACTGATCAACTTCGCGACTGCATTGGCGATTTGGATGTAGAGCGGCAGTCGAGCCATGGCTGCAACAAGGAGGGCAGAAGTCGATTCCTGACAAACGGCAAGACAATGAATCTGCGATGTCGAGGCATGTTGGTTTGGGCTTTGAAGCAGTGGAATGAACTGTTCATACAGACCCAAATTCTCGAACACGGACTTCTAACTGGATGTCTGGAGTCGCCTGCCTGACATGAAATCCCAGCGTCCAACCTCACTGCTAGGAAATTGCTTTTGAGGGGGCCGGGTCGAGTTGGCTATGGGCGTGGCGCGGGGACGGGGTGTGAGGGGGTCTGGGACTGCTAGGAAATTGCTTTTGAGGGGGCCGGGTCGAGTTGGCTATGACTGCTAGGAAATTGCTTTTGAGGGGGCCGGGTCGAGTTGGCTATGGGCGTGGCGCGGGGACGGGGTGTGAGGGGGTCTGGCCATCACCCGCGCATTGCCCACCAGCGGCATGCCCAGAAAAGTTTGCATGGGGTTATGGCACCACTGGCGGTATTGATGGGTTGTTCCTAGCAGGCGCCGGATCACCTCCTCGCCCACCTCAGCCTCACGGCGCCAACATTTGCATTGGACGATGTGAACCACGCCTTCCTTGGCGCAGACGAGATCACGGCCTTTGTCCCTGAATCCCTTCAGAATGCCACGATAGATAACCGACCAGCCGCGGGACTCATAAAGATACCCCACGTATCGTTCATAGTCCCGGCCAATTTCAGTGGATGTGAGGGGCATGGCTGAGTTAAACGATCAAAGAACACGGCCTTGCCACCCCCAATGGTTCACGCTGAACTCCTTCATCGTGCGGTCGAGACGCCGCGTCGCAAAGGGACCCATCTATAGCGGCCAATTCAGGCGTCAGTCCCACCTTTGATCATTCCCGATTTGTGCTCGAAGCTGCTCGCATATCTTCATCGTCGGAGGTGCTATTAAGACCGATCGATCGCTTCTACAGCGGTTCGGATCATCTCATATTCCTCCGTGCAGTCTCCACATGAGGCAAGGTGATCTTCCACCTCTTTTAGAGCCTGGTCTAACTGTAAATTTTGAAGCTTATGATCTACAAACTCAGACAGCCGCTCCAAGCAGTCACCGCAGGTGAGTTCTTCCTCCTTCGTTGCTTGAATCATCTGGAGTAGAAACTCCGCTTTCCGTTGAGTGTGGATGGACATGGCTTTTATCGGTTGGAGAATGCCTGCGCGACATCTTCTTTGTAAATTGAACTAGCCTCCAGTGCAGCTTTAAGCCGCTTCCGGGCATCATGCAGCAGCTTGTAGGTAGCATTGAGATTATTTCCCAGCTTGACTGCGATCTCCTCTAGGGGCACTCCATTGAGCTCGGCCAAAATCGCCATGCGTTGCTTTTCGGTCAGGATATTTGTGACCAATTCATGCAATACCGATATGATGGAATTTTGTGAGCTTATAAAGCCGGGGTCCGCAGAAGATGAATCGACAAAATCCTCAGATCCCCCCGATTCTGTCATTTCGTCCAAAGACATATGACGCCATCTGCCTTTCCGCAAGTCACTGAGAGCAATCCGCATGGCAATCGCCATCGCCCAAGTGGTGAATTTGCTCTTTCCAGCAAACGAATTCAGATTCTTTAGAACTCGAAGAAGCGCCACCTGCGTTATGTCTTCGATGAAAGCCGCACCTTGTTGGGGAAAGGATTTGGCCAGTCCCGAAATGAGCAATTTCCTGAGATCTTCAAGTGCCGAATCCTGTGCATCGCCACGCGCAGATAGGTCCACTATCCAATCATTGTTTTCGCGAGGGCGATTTTCCATGGACTCAGCATGATTCAGCCGGGGAGGGGTTTCAAGCCGAAACGTGATGGCGCTACCTGCCATTGCGATGACCATCCCCACGATTTGGCCCAATAGAACAAGGCTTTGATGTTCGGAGCTCTCAGCACCCAATTTTTGAGAGGATGTTAAAAATGAAAAACGCCCCCAAGCCCCCCACGTAGTGAAGAACTTCCACCAATGGACAATTCCCTCCCCCACGATCGGAAAGACGGATGAAGGGATATCCGTTGGAGCTGTGAGAATGCTCAACGGCATTGGAGTGCAGGCACTTCGCCATCTGACATTATATGGGTCAGGTTCCATCACATTCGAAGAAAGTTTTCAAGTATCCGTTTCCCATCCTGTGTCAGGATCGATTCCGGATGGAACTGAACGCCATGAACCGGATGCTCCTTGTGCCGGAACCCCATAATCACGCCATCGGCCGTCCACGCGGTGATCTCCAAGCAGTCCGGGAGAGACTGGCGGTCCACGATTAGCGAGTGATAACGTGTCGCCTCAAACGGAGTCGGCAGACCAGTGAAAACACTTTTGCCCTCGTGGAGAATAGGCGAAGTTTTCCCATGCATTGGCTGTGCGCAACGCACCACCTTTCCACCATAGACCTGCCCAATCGATTGGTGGCCGAGGCAAACTCCGAAAATGGGGGTGCGGATCCCTAGCTTCTCGATCACCTCACAGGAAATACCAGCTTCATTCGGTGTGCAGGGGCCGGGAGAAATGCAAATCCGATCTGCCTTGAGTTCTTTCACCTTCTCCACCGTGATTTCGTCATTTCGAACGATCTTCATCTCCGCACCGAGCTCGCCAAAATATTGGACGAGATTGTAGGTGAAGGAATCGTAGTTATCAATGATGAGCAGCATTTCTTTACTTATGATTAATTGCTTTTCAGATCCCGACGTTTGACAACCAGAAGTGAAACGGTCTCCTCTTCTTCGGAAATATTCCAAGTATTCTGCCGAACCAGAAATAGCCTAGCGCCAGACTAGGGTGAGTACGATTCATCTGACTTTGGGGAGCATTCGAACTCGCTAGAGCAGCAGGATCCGAGGCTATGAAGGCAATCAACACACCAGCCAATGTTATCGATAACGGCATCTGCATCCCGACCGCAGCCTTGGCAAGAGGAGGGCACAGGTTCTGTTTTTTCGTTGTTGAGGGTCATAGTGATATAAGGGTGGCGGTCAAGGATTCATCATTCAGCACGCAATTACTTTCTGTTTATCAGGGCTTCGCCGCACGTTAGGATGGCAGCGCCTAATAGAACCAGGTCTTTGAGCAAAAACTGACCCGTTATCGAGACCGCAGGGAAACCGCCTGCAGTGGGCTCAAATATCCCTGGCGTAGAGAGCATAAAGGTCATTGTCGTGAGAAACATGCCAGTCGCGAGGAGGCTACCCGCAGCCGAGGTCCTTGGGAAAAAGTGCCGGGAAGCGATCATCAAACCAATCAAGATCTCGGTTGCGCCAAGGAAGGCGGAGAAGCTCCTTACGCTTAGAAATTGATAAACGAAGGACATCAAAGGGCTGTTCTCCACGAATGGCTTGATTCCTTCGGCTTCATAGGAGGTGAACTTCATTCCACCGATCCAGATCAACACAAGCACCAGGCCGAATCGTGTGGAATGAATGCCAGCTTTTTCGATGAGTTGGGATTGGATGAAATCACGGCTTGAAGACTGAATCGATACTGGTGTGCTCATGGGGTCGTTGTTCGGATGAATTCAGGAACTTGTGCTCCTTTCCGTTTCTGACGCGCCCGGCTCGGGTTCCCTTACCTGCGAAATTCATTTTTTTTCGGTTACGATTCGAGTGTTCCCTGGCTCCAACACTAAGTTTTCTCCAACCCTCGATTGTGTGGAGAGTGAATACATGAATAATAAGGCGGTGGGCCCGTCCTCCCACAGCTATGACTGCTAGGAAATTGCTTTTGAGGGGGCCGGGTCGAGTTGGCTATGGGCGTGGCGCGGGGACGGGGTGTGAGGGGGTCTGTCCTCCCACAGCTATGACTGCTAGGAAATTGCTTTTGAGGGGGCCGGGTCGAGTTGGCTATGGGCGTGGCGCGGGGACGGGGTGTGAGGGGGTCTGATCTTCTTGCTGCGTACGAGAGCAATGAAAAAGCGCTTGGAGACAAACAGTTGAACATTCCTG
>JBIIXW010000065.1:0-16415 GCA_044347165.1 Chthoniobacteraceae bacterium | reverse complement strand
TGGGGTGAAGCATGTCATTGCGGTGGCGAGCGGGAAGGGAGGGGTTGGGAAGTCGACGGTTGCGGCGAATCTGGCGTTGGCGCTGGCTCGGACGGGTGCGTCGGTGGGGTTGTGCGACTGCGATTTGTACGGACCGAGCATGGGGTTGATGTTTGGGACGACGGAGCGTCCATCGATGGACCAGCAGACGCAGAAGATTTTGCCGGTGGAGCGTTACGGGGTGCGGTTATTGAGCATGGGCTTGTTGTTGGATGATGGGGCGCCTGCGGTTTTGCGGGGGCCGATGGTGACGAAGTACACGCAACAGTTTTTGATGGGGGCGGCGTGGGATGGGGTGGATTATCTCGTGTTGGATTTGCCACCGGGGACGGGGGACATTCAGTTGACGATTGTGCAGACGGTGGCGTTGGCGGGGGCGGTGGTTGTTACGACGCCGCAGGAGGTTGCGTTGATTGATGCGCGGAAGGCGGTTGCGATGTTTGGGAAGGTGAATGTGCCGGTGTTGGGGATTGTGGAAAACATGAGTTATTTCGTGTGTCCGTCGGATGGGAAGCGGTACGACATTTTCGGGACGGGTGGTGGTCAGCGTGAGGCGGAACGGCTTGGGGTTCCGCTGTTGGGACAGATTCCGATTGATATTCCGACGCGTGAGGCGGGGGATCGGGGGTATCCGATTGTGGAGGCGGATGCAGAAGGCGCGGTGGCGCGTTCCTTTGTGGAGGTGGCGCGTCAGTTACGGTCTGGGCTGGAGTCGGCCTAGGGCGGTGCGCTAGGCTTTTTTTTCACCCAAGACAATGAGCAGCACCCCCCGAGAGACGTCAGCCAAGGCCAAAGATTCTGAGTTGTACCGCGAGTTTTTGGCTGAGCGTGAAGAGATTTTGAAGCACAAGTGGCTTGAGAGCGAGAAGTTAGGGCAGGATATTGGGTTTGAGAAGGCGCTATTGGACTGGGTGACGAATCACCGGGCTGCGTGGAGGGAGCGCCGCAAAGCCGAACTGGTTAGGGCCTGATTTTGACCGGTGCGATGTGCTTTCCCGCACTCGTCCGCTGTGAGCTTTGCGGAGAAGAGGGAGCGTCAACTGAATCGAGCGTGATTTGTCCGGCGGGAATGTTGCCGGGTTTGGGGGTGTGTGGATTTGAGGATTGGCTTCACGGGGGGCACGGTTTCGCGTTTCATCGGTGGCCGTCATGACTGTTTCGAAAGCGATTGAATGGAAGCGTAAGGATCTTGTCGGCCTGCAGGATTTGGAGGTGGCCGAGATTGAGACGGTTTTGGATACGGCGGCTGGGTTTAAGACGGCGGGGAGTGGGCAGATTCGGACGGTTTCGGCGTTGGAAGGGCGGACGTTGGTGAACTTTTTTGTGGAGCCGAGCACGCGGACGAGGGTGTCGTTTGAGTTGGCGGCGCACCGGTTGAGCGCGGACGTGGTGAACATGACGGCTTCGGCGTCGAGTTTGACGAAGGGGGAGACGTTGAAGGATACGGCGTTGAATTTGGAGGCGTTGAAGGCGGACATCATTGTGATGCGTCACAGTTCGGCGGGGGCTGCGCGGTTTTTGGCGGATCGGTTGGAGGCGTCGGTGATTAATGCTGGGGATGGGGCGCACGAGCATCCGACGCAGGCGTTGCTGGATCTTTTTACGATTCGGGAGCGGAAGGGGCGTCTGGCGGGGTTGCGGGTGGGGATTGTGGGGGACATTCTTTTTTCGCGGGTGGCGCGGTCGAACATCTTTGCGTTAGCGCAGTTGGGAGCGAGGGTGACATTGGTTGGGCCGCCGACGTTGGTGCCTCGGGAGTTTGAGGCGTTGGGGGTGGAGATTTCGACGGATTTGGATGCGGTGTTGCCGGAGTTGGATGTGATTAACTTGCTGCGGATTCAGCATGAGCGGCAGCAGAAGGAGCATTTTCCTGGGTTGGGCGAGTACACGGCGATTTTTGGGCTGACGAAGGCGCGTGCGGAGCGGTTGCGCGAGGATTGTCTGATTATGCATCCCGGACCGATTAACCGAGGGGTGGAGATTGACAGTGACGTGGCGGACAGTGGGAGAAGCGTCATTTTGGAACAGGTGACTAACGGGTTAGCGGTTCGGATGGCGGTTTTGTATTTGTGCGATAAAGCGCGGGTTGCGGCGGGCGGGCGTTGAGAGCGTGGGATGAATCTGAAAGCGAACGGGACGAAGCTCATGAAAAAAGGTTCAGTGTACTTGAAGGGCGGCCATGTGTGTGATCCGGCGAATGGCCGTGATGCGGTGGGGGACGTATTGGTGGTGGATGGGATGATCCGCGATGCGGCGGCGGGCGTGCCTGAGGGGGTTGCCGAGGTGGATTGCTCGGGGCGGTGGGTGGTTCCCGGGTTGATTGATTTGCATGTTCACCTGCGGGAGCCGGGGCAATCGGCGAAGGAGACGATTGGGAGCGGGACGCGGGCGGCGGCGGCGGGCGGGTTTACGACGGTGGTGTGTATGCCGAACACGAGTCCGGCGGTGGATAGTCCGAGCGTGGTGACGTGGATTTTGGAGAAGGCGCGAGCGGAGGGGGTGGTGAAGGTTTTACCGACGGGAGCGATTACGAAGGGGATTGCGGGCGAGGAGTTGGCGCCGATTGGGTCATTGAGGAAGGCGGGTGTGGTTGCGATTACGGACGACGGCCGGTGCATTCAAAACAATGGTTTGATGCGGAGAGCATTGGAGTATGCAGGGATGTTTGGATTGGTGGTGATGGATCACTGTCAGGATTACGGGGTGGTGGGCAAGGGGGTGATGCACGAGGGGTACTGGAGTTCGGTCTTGGGATTGCCGGGGTGGCCTGCGTTGGGGGAGGAGTTGATTGTGTCGCGCAATGCGGCGTTGGCGGAGGTGACGGGGACGCCGATTCATTGCCAGCATTTGAGTGCGAAGGGGAGTGTTCGCATTTTGCGCGAGGCGCGGGCGCGGGGGATTCCGCTGAGCGGCGAGTTGTGTCCGCACCACGTGGCGTTGACGGATGGTTTGCTGAAGGATTACGACACGAACTTTAAGATGAATCCTCCGCTTCGGAGTGAGGAGCATGTGGAGGCCTTATTGGAAGGGGTTGCGGATGGGACGATTACGGTCCTTGCGAGTGATCATGCACCGCATTGCGGGTTTGAGAAGGAAGTGGAGTTTGATCATGCGCCGTTTGGGATTTTGGGCTTGGAGACGGAGTTGGGGCTGTTCATTGACCTGTTGGTTCACAAACGGAAGGTGATTGGAATGAAGCGGTTGATTGAGATGTACACGGTTGAACCGGCCAAGCTTTTGGGTCTGTCAGCGGGGACGCTGTCGGTGGGGGCTCCCGGGGACGTGACGGTGATTGATCCTGGGATGGAGTGGATGGTCGATGCTGGGGCGAGTTTCTCGAGAAGCCGGAACACTCCGTTTCACGGGTGGGAACTGAAAGGGCGGGCTGTCCGAACGGTTGTGGATGGGGAGACGGTTTGGTCGTTGTGAGTTGCGTTTAGATTTTTGATTTATGTCGGTACTGATTGTTGGATCTGTTGCGTTGGATTCGGTGAAAACTCCCATCGAGGAGCATTCCGATTTGTTAGGCGGCTCTGCGAGTTACGCATCGGTGAGTGCGAGCTTTTTTTCGCCGGTGAATCTGGTGGGCATTGTGGGAACAGATTTTCCTCAAGCGCATTTGGATTATTTCGGGTCGCGCGGAGTGGATTTGAGAGGCTTGCAGGTGGTTGAAGGAAAAACCTTTCGTTGGTCCGGCGAGTACATGTGGGATTTGAACACTCGTGAAACGCGGAGCGTGGACCTGAACGTGTTTGAGCATTTCACGCCTCGGTTACCTGAGGGCTATGAAACTGCGCGGATTGTGCTTTTGGCGAATATTGCGCCGTCCTTGCAGGCGCACGTTTTGGATCAGGCGCGGGAGCCTGGGTTCGTGGTCGCGGACACGATGGATTTGTGGATCAACATTGCGCGACCGGATCTCGAGGCGCTGCTGAAGCGTGTGGACATGTTGATTTTGAATGACAGCGAGGCGCGCCAGTTTACGGGGGAGACGAGTCTGATTAAGGCGGGGAAGAAGATCATCGGGATGGGGCCAAGGTTTGTGGCGGTGAAGAAGGGGGAGCATGGGTGTTTGCTCTTTTCTGCGACGGAGTTTTTCTCGTGTCCGGCGTACCCGTTGGAGGACATTCACGATCCGACGGGGGCTGGGGATACGTTTGCGGGCGGATTGGCGGGATACTTGGCCTCGAGAGTGTCGGGGGAGGTTACGTTCGCGGATTTACGGCGTGCGGTGGTTTGGGGGAGTGTGATGGCGAGTTTCAATGTGGAAGCGTTCAGTCTTGAGCGATTGCGAACGCTGGTTCAGCCCGAGATCGAGGCTCGGTTTGGCGAGTTTCGGGCGTTGGCGTACTTTGATTGCTGACGGGTTGCGGAGGTAAATTCCGACCATTGCGGTGTTGCGAAGCGGGGGGGATTCCGTCCAAGAATGGGTAAGTGATTTCCCCTCAAAATCAGCAGCAGATTTCCTTGTGGTGGCTGGGTTTCCAGAATCGCCTGCTGTTATCTGCATTTTTAAGCAACAGATTGCGGCAAACCGCTCAATCCAGCACGACGGGAGTGATTGATGAAGCATGATTGAGAAATCAGACAGGTTGCTGAAAGTGAGAATCTTGAGTTCCGCTTCGAAACGGTTCGCTTTGGTGCAGCGTTGCGCCCGGGCCATTCTCATTTTTGGGATCGCGTTGGTTTCGGTGGGAACATTTACGGTCGGGAATCGAGTGGAGGCGAAGGAGGGCAAGAAGGAGGCGGGCAAGCTGGAGCGGGGTTGTGTGGTGGAGGTGGTGCGCGAGGAGCCGCTCCGGTTTTACGGCAAGCCGTTTCAGACGGCGAAGGTGGGTGAGCATCACACGGTGTTGGAGGTGCGTGACTCCGCGAAACAGGTGTTTGTCGGCGTGAAGGACAAGGGCCGGATGGTGGCTCTTTCGTTGCCAATCGACGCGGTGCGCTGGATTGGTGCTCCGACGGAGGCGTCGAAACTGGAGAAGGTGGACGCTCTGTTCGCGGGGATGATTCCCCTGATTAATCTGGTCATTGATAAAGCGAATATCGACCGGCTAGCGCGGGACCCTCGGACTTACGTTGAGGCGGCGATTGAGGAAGCGGATGCAAAAACCTCGAAGCACGTGGCGGTTAAACTGAAGGGGTCTGCTGGGAGTTTTCGTGGGATTAACGAGAAGGCAGGGTTTTCCATTAACACGGGGAAGTTCAAGGGCGGGGAGGCGTTTCATGGGATGAAGCGGTTTCAGCTGAACAACGGGGCGCAGGATGGTTCGTATTTGCAGGAGCTGATTGCTGGGGAAATGTCGCGCAGGGTGGGGATTCCAGCATCGAGGTGCACGCACGCGATTGTTTCGTTGAACGGCAAAATGCTTGGGCCTTATGTGCTGAAAGAGGGGTTTTCGGAGGAGTTTTTGCGTCCGTTTTTTACGCGAACGGACGGCTCGTTGTTTGATGGCGGTTTTTGTGCGGAGGTTCGGCCAGACATGGAGTTGGATAAGGGCGAATCGCGAGAGGGGTTACAGGAGTTGTTGAAGGCGATGAATGCGCCGGGGGGAGATGTGCCTAGGGCGGAGGCGGTTGCGACCAAGGTGGATGTGCGGGCGTATATGCGCTATCTGGTGATGGAGAATGTGTTTTGTCACTGGGACGGCTACTCCTTCAACCGGAACAACTACCGGATGTATGAGGATCCTGCTTCGGGGAAGTTTCACTTTTTGTTGCACGGGATGGATCAGGTTTTTGGGGATACGGGTTGGTCGATGCGGCGGGAGCCTGGGGCGGCGGTGGGGATTGCGTTGTGGAAGAAGCCGGAGTTTCGGGCGTTGTATGATGAGGAGTTGGAGTATGTGCACCGGACGATTTTGAAGGATGAGGATTGGGGCGAGCGGACGAGGGCGGTAGGCACTCGGTTGTTGAGTGCGTTGGAGGCGAAGTTGCCGAACGAGGCGAAGGGGTATGCGGGCCAGTTGAACGGCGCGGTGGATCGCATTCGCAATCGGGTGAATAACATTCGGCAGCAACTGGGCGCGGTGGAGGTGAGTCGGATGGTTTTGAAGCCGGAGGGGGCGCCGTTGGCGGAGTTACCGTGGAGTCCGGTGACGGATGGAAACTCGGAAGCATCCGTGGTGGATTATGAGGGACGGAAGTGTTTGCGGATGCTGGCGCGCGGGGGTGAGGCGAACGTGTCGTGGCGGAGTCCGATGCGGGTTCCTCAGGGGGTGCAGGGGCGGTTGCGGGTGGAGTGTCAGGTTGCGTGCAAGGACGTTGTGGCGGCACAGGCGGCTTCGGGTCCGGGTGGGGGCGTGCGGATTTCGGGGGGAACGCGGACGCCTGGGATGTCGGTGAGTGGGACGACGAAGTGGAAGAAGGTGTGGTTTGATTTTGATGCGGGTGCTGGGGAAGTGGTTTTGGTTTTGGAGTTGCGCGCGAGTGCGGGCGAGATGTGGGTGGATCGGGGTTCGATTCGGTTGATGCGGGCACCGTGATGTGAAGCAGGGATGGACACGGCTGATCGATTTGAGGTGAAGATGTTGTTGAATCCGGCGCAGCGCGCGGGGTTGGGTGAGGCTTTTGGCGATCGGTTAAAGCCGGACACGGAAGCGTCTCCAAACGGGGAGTACCCGATTGTAACGCTGTATTTTGACACACCGGATCACCGGTCGTTTTGGGATTCGTGGCGTGGCGTTGGGAGTCGACGGAAGTTGCGTGTGCGGGTTTATGGCTCGAGCGATGGGCGGATTTCTCCGGCGGTGTTCATTGAGGTGAAGCACAAGGTGGATGGGCGTGGGGTGAAGCGGAGATTGAGGATGGGTTTTGAGACAGCGGGCGCACTGGTGGCGGGGGATGATGGGCCGTTTCGGCGGGAGTTTGGGGAGCATCGGGTGGGGCAGGAGATTCTTGGGATGCTGCATGAGGAGCGTTACAGCCCGTTCTGCGTGATGCGCTATTTTCGGAAGGCGTATTTTTTGGAGGGTTCAGAGGCTTTTCCTGGAGGTGAGCCGGTGAGGATGACGTTTGATGAGGGGTTGGCGGTGCGGTTCTCGTTGTTGGAGTTGTGTCCGGACGATGTTCGGTTTGAGCGGAGTTTGCTGGAGGAAGGTACACAGATTCTTGAGGTGAAGGGGTTTGGTGCGGTGCCATATCCGGTGACGCAGGTTTTTTCGGGACTGGGGCTATCGCCTGGGCGGTTCAGCAAATTTCGGAGTGCGTTTGAGGATTTTCAGGAGAATGGCGGTTCGGGGATTTAGATGATTTATGAATGAAGCAAATGGATTGGTGCAGTTGTTGGAGAAGGCGTTATCGGGATTGTCGGCGGGGAGTGAACCGGGGGTTTTGGAGGTGGTGTTGGCGTTGTGTTACAGCTTCATCCTAAACTGCGGAATTGCGGGAGTTTACAAGTGGACTTACCGCGGGGCGCGGTACTCCCAGGACTACGTGCACACGCTCATCATTTTGGGGACGGTCGTGACGGCGGTGATTATGGTGGTGAGCCGGAATGGAGCGACGGCGTTTGGGATGTTTGCGGCGTTTTCGATCATCAACTTTCGGCGCGCGGTGAATCAGTCGCGGGACATTGGGTTCATATTTTTGGCCATGGCGACGGGGTTAGCGGTGGGGGCGCGGGCTTACACGTTGGCGGGGGTTGCGACGGTTTTGAGTGCGGTGATGATCAGTGTGATTTCGAAGAGTGATGCCTTTGCGCCTCGCCGACTTTCTCATCACCTGCGGATTCGGATTCAGAATGATTTGGACTACGACAAGGCCTTCTCGGCGTGTTTTGGGGACTATCTATCGTATCACGAACTGACGTCGGTGGAGACGGTTCAGGCGGGGATGATGACGGAGTTGAGGTATGACGTGACGCTTCGTGAGAATGGGCGGTTGAGTGAGTTTACCAATCGGTTGCAGTTACTGAACGGGAACAATCGGATTTTGGTGACGAAGGCGGGCGAAGGTTACTGAGTTCGGAGTTCGGTTTTGGTGGGAGCGACACGTCCGCGCTGGGGATTCCCTCGATGGTGGGGGAATGGAGACGAGTGGATTGTATTTGGCGGCGGCGGTTTGTGCGTCGGGGGTGTTTGCGTTGTGTTGGGGCGGAGCGTTTAGGCTGTTTAGGGCGGTTGGGGTTTTCGTTCGTGGCCTCCCGTTTATTTTCGCTCTGATGGGTGGTGGGGCGTTTGCGGGACCGGGTTGGTGGGCGGTTCGGGGAATGAGTACGGCGGATGCGCCGGATGATTTCGCGCCGTTGACGACGGGTCAGCTGAAGACGTTGTTTCTGGGTGCGGTTCGGGAGATTGAGATTTACTTGCCTGGCGGAGCGGGAAGTGAGGCGTGGGCGTTGGCTGATCGTTTTGAAGCGGCGGGAATCGGCGAGGTTCCAGATGATTTTGGTCCTGCGAACTTGGGGCAGTTGAAATACTTGGGATCGCTGGTTTACCGTCGGTTGATTGAGGAGGGAGTGGTGGAGCGGTATCCTTGGGAAGTGGAGGAAGTGGAGAAGGAGGACGATGGGGGGAGCTCCGTTTATGGCGGCGTATTTAAGGGGATTACGGTATTCGGTCCTGGGTACGAAGATCAGGCGTCCACGGCGCCTCGAGTTGTGGCGGATGATTTCGCCCCTGCGAATATTGGGCAGGCGAAGTACGTGTTCAGTTTTGATTTGTCGGCGGATACGGACGGAAACGGGATTCCGGATTTGGCGGATGCGGCGTGGTATTTGAGGGCGAGTGCGGATGGCACGCTTTGGATTTGGCCGGGGAGTCTCGATTCGGACGGGGACGGCAGTTCGGATTGGTCTGAGATGAGCGAGCGGCGGAGTTCTCCTTGGGACTTTTACGATGGGGAACGTCCAGTGGTGGAGTGGAGGATGCCGTTGGCTGGGGCGGAGGACCTGTCGGCGTCGGGTCGCGGCATCGGTTATGTTCGGGCGGTGGACGAGCCGGGCGGGGTGTTCAGCCGGGATGTGCAGGTTGCGGTTCGGCATGCGGATGGCAGGCCGTGGGGTGGAGCGCCATTATGGTTGCGCATGGCGCGATGGGACGCGGATGCGGAGCTCGGGGCGGTGATTCGGGATGCGGGAGGGGAGCGGGAGACGGTTGGATCGGGTTCGTTGGCGGCAAAGATTTCAACGGATGGCGCGGGTGAGGGGGCGTTTCGTTTTCAGTTTCCGGATGACGCGGTTTACACGCTTGGTTGGGAGATGACGGCGGGTCGGACCATGATTTCAGGGGGGCGTATGGAATCGGGAACGGGTGGGGCCGATGGAACTTGGGATGTGAATCGGACGTTGGTGTTGGGGGACGGCATGGCGCGGTACACGGTGCGAGTTCGGGATGGCGCAGGGAATCCGGTGCCCTTTGCCGATTTGCGGATGGAGATTAGTCATGCGTCGGGCGTTCGGTTTGCGGAGGGGCGAACGGATGTGCACGGAAACTTTGAGTTTGAGTTCCGAGTGATTCCTCGGAAGGACCGTTGTGGGAGAGACTTCTTTGGTGTTTCCGTGAAGTTTGAGTGCGGACGGGTCGCTGGGGTGGATTACGCGGGAGAGGAGCCAACTGAGGAGCTGATTAGTGAACCTGTTGGTCGTGGAGTGGTGATGGAGTTGATTCAGCCGTCATCGGACGATTGGGTGGATGGCGGGGTGTGGCATTTCTTTGCGCTATTTCGAGTGGAGGTTGGTGGGATGTACAATCCGTGTACCGGGGAGACGACGCTTCCGGAGGGCGTGACGATTCCGTCCGTCTCTCGGGTGACGGGGCGTGTTTGGAATGGGTTTGGGGAGGCGGCAGTGATTGTGGATGAGGGGGGTGGAGGGGACGAGAATCAGCGCTTGGTGGGCTTCACATTTTCGGAGCCGGTGCGCTGGGAATGGCACGGTGAGAACTGGATGCAGATGGATGTCCGGATTGAGGTGACGTTTGATGAGCGCGGAAAAACGGTCATTGAGGATTACTCAGCGGGTTCGGTGAAGTTTCCGTTTCATCCGAGTCACGAGTGCGATGTGGTTTACATGCTCTCTGGGCATCCATGGGATTGGATTAAGTTTTCTCGGGCTTCATGGCGAGTGGCTGGGGGTTGGCGGTTGAAGGAGGGGAGCGATGCGGTGGGAATTTTTGAGGATCCTGACGTTCTTGCGACGCCGTTTTATGCGGAGCAACCGGGGACGGGCGTATTGGAGTTGGAGGTTGGGGGCGATGTGATTTGGGAGAAGCCGATTTGCGTGAAGAGTGTGGTTCCGAGATCTGCTTGGGGGGCTGTGCCGGCGCGGACATGGGAGATGGCCACGATGGATCGGATTCAAGGGATCACGTTTCATCACTCCTCGAACAAGGGAGACGGTCCGGAGGAGATGCGTCGGATTCAGCTGATGCAGATGAAGATCGGATTTTTCAACTTTTTCCGATTCAAAGAGCGATTTTCCGATATCGCCTACCACTTCCTATTGGATCGCAGTGGTCAGCTTTATCAGGGACGTGAACTGGAGGCGAACCCGGGGCAGTTGCTTGGACCATTTACGGTTGGGTCTCACGTTGAGAAGGCGAACACGCCCGCCGGCATCGGGGTGTGCATGATGGCAGATTATGATGGGCCCGAGGTTTTTACGAGGGAGCGTCAGCAGGCATTGGAGGCGGCATTGACGGCGATTGCGCGTCGGTACGGGGTCTCGGGTGAAAACATCTTGGGGCATCAAGAGCGGGCTTTAAGTCACACGAAATGTCCTGGGCACGTGCCGATGTTGCGCACGATTGAGATTCGTAAAAACGTTGAAAGGAACCTAAAATGAGAAAGTTAGATTGGACGTTGTTGGTGATTTTGGTGATGGGGGCTGTGGTGATTTGGCGTGACGTGTCGAAGGATTCGCCTCGGAGATCGGTGGTTCGCGGTGAGGGCGGCGGGGACGAGCAGTTCATGCGGGGGGAGAGGTCTGTTTTCGCTGAAGCGATGGAGAAGTTTGAGCATTGGTTGATGACGGATCATGAAATGCGGCAACTGGAGAAGGAGGGACCACCGGTGCAACCGGGTGAGATTCGGTCGGAGGGCAGCGGCGAATCGCAGATACAGGTGTTGGTGGATGGGGATCGCGAGGTGATGCGGGCGCGCAAGATTGGGATTCGATCCAAGTCGCTCGATGGAACGTATGCGGTGGAGACATGGAATGGGCCTCATCAGCCGCCGGACAAGGCGGAGATGGTGAAAGTGAATGGGGTGTGGAAGCTGGATTCGTCTCCTCGGGAGGTGTGGTTGGTGCCGGCATCTGGGCCGAGTCGGTGCGTTTCACCGAAGGGAGTTGATGCGGTGATTCCGATTATTTCGCCCGATTCGCGGTTGATGGCGTACACGGAGCGCCGTTTTGACGGGAAGGATTGGGGCGCCGAGTCATTGGTTTGCCTCGATTTGGTATCGGGCAAAGTGCGGCGCTTGCTGGAGGCAGGGACGCGGGAGAGCTACGAGGTGAATGGGTTTGATTGGAAGGGAAAGAATGGGGAGTTGCGCGTTTATGAGTGTTGGGGGGAGACGGGGTCGCATGTCCGGATTCGGAAGTTCAGAATCCCTCGGTGAGGGCGCGGGGTGACGTCGGTTTTAGCTCGGTGGGTACCGAGGAAAAAAAGTCGGGTTTTGGGGCGTACCAAGTGCTTGATGAATAGAGCAGATAGTCTGACCTTGGTTCTCAAGTCCTTTTGATTAGTCTTTTTCTATGTCCCTCCAGCCCAAGAATCTTTCGTTTTTCCGCCGGATGCAGGCGAAGCTGTCTCGGTCGAAGTACCTGACGGTTTCTGCGTTGGTGCATGTTTTTATCGTGCTGACAGCGGGCTCCGTGGTGTTGATGACGAACTCTGCACCTCCGCCGGACTTTACGGCGGGCGATGGGGGGTTGTTGAACTCAGACAGTGGGTCCGACCTTCCTCCGCCGCCTGAGACGAAGATTGAGAATCCGGACAACTCTTCTCAGGCGCCGGAGCCGGAGACTTCGACGCAGGTTTTGCAGGCGATTAACGTGACGGGTGCAGCGGTGAACGCTCAGACGATGAGTTTCAGCACGACCCCGGTGACGCAGACGCAGTTGAAGTTGAGTAATGACGTTAAGGCCTCGAGTTTTTCGTCGGGCGACTTGGGCAAGGCGGCTGCGGTGAAGTTTACGGCGGGGGGGATGAAGGCGATGGGGGGCCGTGTTGGGGCGGCGCGTCAGAAGGCGATGATGGCGAACGGGGCGAAACCGGCGAGTGAGCAGACGGTGCTGAAGGCGTTGCGTTGGTTCAAGGCGAACCAGTCAGAAAATGGGTCTTGGGGCAATCACCTTGGTTTATCGGGCTTGGTCGTGCTTTCGTTCCTAGGGCACGGGGATTTGCCGAACTCGCCGGAGTTTGGGCCGACGGTTAAGCGGGGGGTCGACTTTGTGTTGGATGCGGCGAAGAAGGGGGGGACGATAGGCAACAACACGTACATGCATGGCATCGTGACCTACGCGTTGTCTGAGTATTACACGATGACACAGGATGAGCGGGTGAAGGATGCGGTGGTTCAGTCGCTGCGCACGTTGATTTCCGGGCAGGGTGCGGATGGCGGTTGGAGGTATACTTACCCTGCCGATTCCTCGGATTTGTCCGTGGCGGCTTGGCAAGTGCAGGCGATGAAAGCGGGGCACTTGACTGGGTTGAAGGTGGAAGGGCTGGAGGGGGCGATGGACAAGGCGATGAAGTACATCGCGACGGTCCAAGGACCGAAGGGGGGATTTGGTTATACGGCGAAGGAGGATCGCCCCTCGCTGTCAGGGGCGGGGGCGTTGTGTCTGATGTTCTGGAAGGGTAAGGACAAGATGGCGGACAAGGCGGTGGACTTCATTTTGGATATTTCGAAGAAGGATTATCCGATTAAGTACATGGATGTGAAGGCGGACCTGTACGGTTGGTATTACAACGCGCAAGCCTGCATGATGACGGGTGGCGATGCTTGGAAGACGTGGAACCGTTTGTTTCAGGACGAGATGATTAAGGCTCAGGCGGAGGACGGTTCATTTCCTCCGATGGCGCATGATGCGCACGGTGGGTTTCAGACGGCGGACACGGTGCAGGCGAAGGTTTATCGGACGGTTCTCTGCACGTTGATGCTGGAGGTTTACTACCGCTACGCGCCGACCGCGAAGAGTTCGTAGGATGGCGGAGCGTGGAGTTCATCGCTCATTTGAGTGGCAATATCAGGGTCAATCTCAAGCTCATCTGAAGGCAACTGTGAACGAGAGGTTGGGGTCCCCTTTCGCTTTTCGGCCTGATTCGATGGCTGGCACGAAGGGTCCATTTTCTGAGAGCGTTCGGGTTTAGGTTGAGTTTGTTGCATTGGGGGCTTGTTTTTCAGGGATGAGTTGCGCGTTGGTCGGTTTCTTTTTCATTGCAGAGGGGGGATGTGAGGGGTGAGTCGAAGGAGTATTTTTTCTGGGGATGGCGGACTGGTGGTGAGGTTGGTGGGGCTTGCTTGGCGTTATCGCGCGGGGAGTCTGAAGGTTTTATTCTCGCAGGTTGCTGCGCTGTGGTTGGGGTTGTTGTCCGTCTGGTTGGTGGGTGTTGGAGTGGATTGGTTGCGTTACCGGATGGATGGGAGTTTGCCGAATGGATGGATGGGGGAGGCGGTGTTTGCGTGGTTGCCGAGTGACGCCGTGAAGGGTTTGTTTTGGGTGGCTTTGGCGGTGCTGGTGGTGTCTCTCCTTCGATGGTGGGTGGGGTATTTGGGCGGGGTTTGGACGGGGGAGTTGCTGCAGGGGCAGGTGGTGGTGGAGTTGAGGGAGCGTTGTTACGAGAAGTTGCAACGGATGCCATTCGGGTTTGAGGGGACGACCACGACGGCGTCCTTGATGAACCGTGTCGGAGGGGACGTTCAGGCGGTTCGTTTGTTTATTGATGGGGTTCTTCTTCAGGTAGTGATCATGTTGATCTCTGTGGCTATGTACCTGACCTATATGCTCATGGTGCACGTTCGATTGACGTGGGCCTGTCTGGCGGTGACGCCGGTATTGTGGATTTTGGCTTGGATGTTTTCGCGGGCGGTTCGTCCGGAGTACCGGAAAGCGAGCGGGATGGTGGATCGGATGACGCAGCGGGTGACGGAGGTGTTGCGTGCGATGTCGGTGGTGCGCGGGTTTTCTCGGGAGCGTGCGGAGGTGCTTGGTTACGAGGCGATGAACGACGAGCTCCGGGAGCAGCAGTTTCGTATTTTTGGGCGGGTGACGGTTTTCGTTCCGCTCACGATTTTTTTTAGTCAGGCGAGCCAGATTATTTTGTTGGGTTACGGGGGCGTGTTGGCGGTTCGAGGGGAGATTGGGGTGGGGACGGGATTGTTGGGTTTTGCGTTCATTTTGCAGCAGTTCACGGGGCAGGTGGCCGGGATTGGTAACATTGCAAACTCGATGCAGCAGTGTTTGCAGGCGGCGGAGCGGGTGTTTGAGATTCTGGACGCGCATCCGGATGTTCCTGTGGTGGAATCACCGGAAGCGGTTATCTCGGGGGACATTGAGTTTTGCGGGGCGGGGGTGGAGCGTGGAGGGAACTCGGTGTTGAGCGGTGTTTCGTTTCGGGTGAAGCGGGGTGAGTGTGTTGGAATCGTGGGGCCGACTGGTGCGGGTCAGTCGACGTTGTTGAGTTTGATACCGCGGTTTTTAGATGTGACGGAGGGGGAGGTCCGGTTTGGCGGGAGAGATTTGCGGGAGTTAGATCCCCGAGCGTTGCGAGCGCGTGTGGGAATGATGTTTCAGGAGAGTTTTTTGTTTAGCACAACGGTCTCTGCGAATATTTCGTACGGCGTTCCAGGCGTGGGTTTTGAGCAGATTCGGGAGGCAGCGCGGATTGCGCATGCGGACGGGTTTGTTTCGGAGTTGCCGTCTGGATACGAGACGGTGTTGGGGGAAATGGGGGTTGGGTTATCGGGTGGTCAGCGCCAGAGGCTGGCGTTGGCGCGTGCATTGGTGATGAATCCGGAGGTTTTAATTTTGGATGATCCTACGGCGGCGGTGGATGCGGAGACGGAGGAGGCGGTGGTTCAGGCGGTGGTGTCTGCGATGGCGGGGCGGACGACGTTTGTGGTGGCGCATCGTCCATCGATGCTGCGGCATGCCGACCGGATTTTTGTGTTGGAGGGTGGGCGGGTGGTTGATGCGGGAACTTTTGCGGAGTTGATGGAGCGCCCGGGATATTTTCGGGACGCGATGCGGTTGCAGCGAGGGGAGGTTGGGGTATGAAGCCGGTTATTCCGCTCACGCATTTTCCGGACAATCGGGATGAGCATCAGTATCGGCCTGATTCGGATGTTTGGGGATTGATGCGGCGGGTTTTTAGCGGGGCTGCGGCGCATCGCGGGTTACTGTGGCGATTGGTCGTTCAGGTGGCGTTACGTGGGGCGTTGTTGCCGCTGGGGGCGTGGGTGATGGGAGCGGTGATTAACGGGCCGATTGAGCGGCGCGAGGTGGACGGGATTTTGGTTGGGGCTGCGGGGTATGGGTTACTGGCGGTGCTGACAAACTGGCTCTTTCATTATCGGTATCTGTACGCCCTCGCCTTTGGAGAGGAGGTGGTTCATGACCTTCGGGCACGCTTGTTTCGTCACGTGATGTCGATGCCGATGGCGTATTTCGATACGGTAAAGGTTGGCAGGTTGATTGGGCGTTTGACGTCTGACGTGGACGGAATCCGAGGCGGGGTTCAGGACGTTGTTTTTATTAGCGCGGTGCAAGTGGGGCAGATGGTGGTGGCGGGGGTGATGATGGCGATATGTTCGCCGTGGATGTTTTTGTCGGTGCTGCTGATGGCGCCGGTGGTTTGGTGGGCGAACCGTCGGTTTAGTGGGCGGATTGTGGATGCGCAGCGGAGGGCATCGGAGCGGTTCAGTCGGATTACGGCGACGTTGGCGGAGACGGTGGCGGGGTTGCGGGAGACGCGGGCGTTTGTTCGGGAGGAAGAGAACGCTCGATTTTTCGCGCAGTTGGCGCGAGATCAGGCGGCATTCAATGTGGAGGCAGCGCGTACTTCGGCGAAGTTTTTGCCATTTTTGGACTTTATCACGCAGGGGTTTACGGCTGTTTTGCTGTTTGTCGGGGGGTGGGTGGTCGTGGAGTCGGGCGATGCGACCCGAGTTGGGGACGTGATTCGGTTTTTGTTGCTGACGGGGATGTTTTTTGAGCCGATTCGCAGTCTTGGTAACCAGTACAACGCGGCATTGGCGGCGATGGTTGGAGCGGAGCGGGTATTTCGATTGTTGGACACAGTGCCGGCGTGGGCGGATCGACCTGAATCGGTTGAGTTTGAGGCGAGGGGAGA
Source organism: Chthoniobacteraceae bacterium (assembly GCA_044347165.1). GTDB lineage: Bacteria > Verrucomicrobiota > Verrucomicrobiia > Chthoniobacterales > Chthoniobacteraceae > JBEEPE01. Next base: position 78 of record JBIIXW010000065.1, on the reverse strand, counting down.
GCGTGGGGTTGAGGTGGAGTTTCGGGGGGTGGATTTTGCGTATGAGGTGGGGAAACCGGTTCTGGAAGGGGTGAGTTT
>JBIIXW010000243.1:0-5249 GCA_044347165.1 Chthoniobacteraceae bacterium | reverse complement strand
GGAAGAAATCACCTCCGCCGCCACCCACCTCGCCGGCGAAGAACTCGGCGGCCTCATCGCCCTCGAACGCCGCTACTCACTCGAAGAGTTCGTCGACACCGGGATCCGTCTCGACGCCCAACTCTCCCGCGAACTGCTCGTCGCCATCTTCACCAAAAACTCTCCCCTCCACGACGGAGGCGTCATCCTCCGCGGCGAAACCCTCGTCGCCGCCGCCACCCTCTTCCCCGTCTCCGATCGTCCAGACCTTCCGAACTCCTTCGGCCTCAGACACCGCGCCGCCATCCGATTGTCCGAGGAAACCGACGCGGCCGTCGTCGTCGTCAGCGAGGAAACCGGTAAAATCTCCTTCGTAGAAGACGGCACGTTCCACCTCAACATCACCCCCGGCGAACTCCTCGAACACGTTCGAAAATCCCTTCGTAAACCCGACCAAACCCTTCCCACAAAAACCTCCAAAGCCCCCCTGTAAAACCCATGCTCACCCGCCGCTCCCTCCTCTCCTCCCTCCCGCTCCTCGCCCTCCCCAACCCCCTCCACGCCGCCGGCAATGTCCGCCTCGGCATCGATGTCCTCGCCGCGTCCGGATTCCAAAACCTCAAAGGAAAACGCGTCGGCCTCATCACCAACCACACCGGCGTCGACTCCTCCGTCAAACGGACCCGCGAAATCCTGCACAAAGCCAAAGGCGTCCGCCTCGCCGCCCTCTACACCCCCGAACACGGGCTAGATGGAACCGAGCTCGCCGGCAAATACGTCGCCAGCCGCAAAGACCCCCTCACCGGCCTCACCGCCCACTCCCTCTACGGCCCCACCCGCAAACCCTCGCCCGAAATGCTCAAAGGCATCGACGTCCTCGTCTACGACATGCAGGACATCGGCTCCCGCTCCTACACCTACATCTCCACCATGGCCCGCTGCATGGAAGCCGCCGGCGACAACAATATCGAGTTCCTCGTGCTCGACCGACCCAACCCTCTCGGCGGCAACCGCGTCGAAGGACCCATGATCGAAAAAAAATGGATCTCCTTCGTCGGACAACTCCCCGTCCCCTTCGTCCACGGCATGACCGCCGGAGAACTCGCCCGCATGCTCAATGACAAGGGCTGGATGGGATCAAAATGCAAACTGTCCGTCGTCAAAATGGACGGTTGGACCCGCGACATGGCCTGGCGCGATACCGGTCTCAAATGGGTGAAAACCTCCCCCAACATCCCGCGCGCCGACTCCCCTCTGTACTACGTTGCCACCGGTCTCGCTGGCGAACTCGCTGGTCTCGAAATCGGAATCGGCGGCCCGATTCCCTTTGAGTTCTGCTGCGCGAAAGGTCTGGTTGCCAAAGACTTCACCGCCTACCTGAACAGCCTTGGAATCAAAGGCCTCAACGCCGAACCCTACACCTTCAGCGGCCTCGGCGGCGCGCGCCTCCACATCGACCCCCACGCCCAAGGTGACCTGTTCTTCCTCGCCCTCGCCATCCTCGCCGAGGTAAACGCCAAGGCTTCTCCCGACCTCTTTGCGAAAAGTCCGAAAGACAAACTCGACATCTTCTACAAAGTCTATGGGAGCGCCTCCATCCGCGAAGACCTCGCCAAACGCAAACCCGTCCGCGCCATCGCCGCCGGATGGAAAGACGGCCTCGCCACCTTCCGCAAAGACCGCGCACCGTACTTGTTCTACTAAACCCACGCGGCCTCCCGTCGCCGCTCGAATCCTCGAACCCTTCAACTCCGGTGACCCACCCTCCGCATTCCATCGTGGTCCTCGGCGGTTCGTTCGATCCCGTTCACAACGGCCACGCGGCAATGCTCGACGCCCTTCTGCAAAAGTTCCCGTTCAGCCAAATCCGCATCATCCCAGCCCACCGAAATCCCCATAAAAACGGCGCACCCCCTGGCGCCGAACCGCACCACCGCCTCGCCATGCTCCGCGAAGCATTCCGCGAACACGCCCAGTGCGTCGTCGACCCCCGCGAAGCCCTCCGCCCCGGCCCCAGCTACACCTTCGACACCGTCACCGAACTCCGCGACGAATACCCCGACGCCAACATCACCCTCGTCATCGGCGCCGATAACCTCCCAAAACTCCCCGACTGGCACCGGTTCCACGAACTCTGCCCCCTCGTCGAATGGGCCGTCTTCCGCCGCCCCCACCATGAGGTCGAACCCGAACTCCAACTCCTCTCCGCCCTCGAACCCGCGTTCACCGCCCCCCACCTCCTCGACCTCCACCACCCCGCGTCCTCCACAGAAATCCGAGCCCGCATCCGCAACGGCCTGCTCTACGAACATCTCCTCCCCAAACCCGTCCTCCTCTACATCCACACCCACCACCTCTACCCCACCCCTCCCCCCTAACTCACCCCTCCCTCGCCCCCCGTAACCCTAAAAACGGGAATGAGGTTGGCGCAAAAATTAGCATAACCATCTGAAGATGGGAATTATGTAGCTGGAGACGGAGTCTTTTTCAACTCACCCAAAGGGTGAGCCTATTTCCGCCTCCCCGGAGCGATCTCCTCATTGGCAACGCCCTCCCCGGCGCCATCAGCGCATCGCCTCGGTGTGGCGTCCCCCTCATTCCTAGGCTCAGGAGGGGCGCATCACTGTATCTCGCCCCTACAGGGCTCAGATGGTTTGTTACCTCTTCCTCGGGCGTTGCCCGAGGCTGTCATGAGGTGCCCCGTTGGGGCACCGGAAATCCCCCATTCCCGCAACAGCTTTCATGCAAAGTTCGCCCGAATGCCTGCGGGAGCCTGTGGCCATTCCCGTTTTTAGGGTAACGCCCTCGCCCCCCCCGTAACGCCCCTCCCCCTCCCCCAGCCCCAACGGGGCGTCTCACGTCAGCCTGGGCCAACGGCCCAGGACCCCAAATAAACAAACCCAAGCCCTGTAGGGGCGCCCCACGTCCGCCTGGGGCAACGCCCCAGGACCTGGTCACGCCCTTCACCCACATCCCCCCAACCCCCGATTACCGAGGCGTTCCTAGGTAAAAACTGCCTCCTTTTCCCGTTCACAACCCCTCGTCCACAGGTACCCTACCTCTTGAAAAACTTTCACCCGGCGAGAAAACAAAACACAAAAACCAGACAACGATTATGGAAACCAACCGCCTCCACATCCCCACGGAAGAAGAGTTCAAACTCCTCTCCCACCTCAACGCGTCCTCCGTTTCACGCCGCCACTTCCTGACCCAAAACGGTCTCGGCCTCGGCGCACTCAGCCTCGGCGCTCTCTTTGGCGTGAACGCTTTCGACGCTCGCGCCGCCGGCGCTCCCCTCAACCCTCTCGCCCCCAAAGACCCTCACTTCCCCACCAAGGCCAAGGCCGTCATCCACCTCTTCGCCTCCGGTGCACCCTCCCACGTCGACACCTGGGATCCCAAACCCGCCCTCAAAAAATACGACGGTCAAACCATCCCCGGCGGTGGCGCTGGCGTCGCCTTCGGCTCCCCCTTCGAGTTCACCAAATCCGGCAAATCCGGCGTCGAAGTCAACCTCGACGCCTTCCCCAAACTCGGTGAAGTCATCGACGATATCGCTGTCATTCGCTCCCTCTTCGTCGACATCCCAGACCACGGCATCGCCTCCTCCCTCTTCCACACCGGCTCCGCCCAGCTCCCCAAACCCAGTATGGGCTCCTGGCTCGTCTACGGTCTGGGCACCGAAAACCAAAACATGCCCGGTTTCATCACCCTCGGTGGTAACCCAACCGGCCGTCAGTGCTCCTTCCTCCCGGGCATCTTCCAAGGCGTGAACGTCGACGTTGACCCCTCCTTCGCCTTCGCCCCCAAAGCCGGCGCCATGCGCAAACCCCTTCTGGCCAACATCCAGAGCGGCGTAAGCTCCACCGACCGTCAAAAGAGCCAGCTCGAGTTCTCCAACATCCTCAACAAGATGCACTCGGCCACCCTCCAATCCAACGAGATGCTCGAAGCGCGCATCAAGTCCTTCGAAGTGGCCTTCAAAATGCAAACCGAAGCCACCGACGCCTTCGACATCTCCAAAGAACCCGATTCCGTCAAAGAACTCTACGGCATCGACACCAAAACCAACCGCGCCCCCAACGAGGCCGTCAAACTCCTCGTTGCACGTCGCTTGGTCCAACGCGGCGTTCGCTTCGTTCAAGTCGAAGTCGGCGGCTGGGATCACCACAACGACATCGAAACCAACATCAAAGCCCGCGGTAACGCCATCGACACCCCCGCCGCTGCCCTCATCAACGATCTGCGCTCCCAAGGCCTCCTCGATTCCACCCTCGTCATCTGGGGCGGCGAGTTCGCACGCACCGTCACCCGCGCCAATGGCTCGGGCGCTCGGCCCGGACGTGACCACCACGGCCGTTCGATGGTCGCGTGGATGGCCGGCGGCGGCGTCAAAGGCGGTCAAGCCTACGGCGCCAGTGACGAGTTCGGTCTGCGCGCTGTCGAGAACCGCATGAGCGTTCACGACTTCCACGCCACCATCCTCCACCTCATGGGCTTCGATCACACCAAGTTCACCTACCGCTACAACGGTCGTGACTTCCGCCTCACCGACAACTTCGGTGAAGTCGCCAAGCCCATCGTTGGCTAAATCCCTCCCATCCCTTCAGGCGCTTCGGGCAAAAACACCCGTTGCGCCCGAAAAAAAAAGACCAACCCGCCCGTTTTCCAACGCGCGGGTGGCTTGCTAAAAAAGCACGTTTCCCACTGAGCACCGCCTCACTCCCCCCGAAAACGTTCGCCCACCCAGCAACCCCCACTTCTCTCCCTCCTCTCTCACCAAACCTTCAAACGTCCACAGCCATGATTCCTGTTCTTAAGCAAAGCCTCGCCAGGGTTCTCGCCCTCGCACTCCCCCTCTTCTCCGCCGCGCTCCACGCGGAAGACGCCCCCATCTCGCCCGAACACAAAAAGTTTTTCGAGGACAAGGTCCAACCTATCCTCGCCAAAGCCTGCATCCGTTGCCACTCAGTAGCCGAAGGCAAAGTCAAAGGCGGCCTCGCCCTCGACGGAAAAGCCGCCGAATGGAAAGGCGACACGGGCGCTTCCATCAAACCCGGCGACCCCAAAGGCAGCCTCTTCATCAAGGCCATCACCTACGAAGACGACGACCTCCAAATGCCGCCCAAAGGCGACAAACTCCCCGCCGAAGACATCGCCACCCTCGTCGAATGGGTGAAAATGGGCGCCCCAGATCCACGCGCCGGCGGCGTCGATATCAAGACAGCCAAGATGGAAGCCGCGAAAAAACATTTCGCCTTCAAACCCAT
>JBIIXW010000181.1:0-5273 GCA_044347165.1 Chthoniobacteraceae bacterium | reverse complement strand
AGGCGTGAGCCTTTTGGGCCCTTTGCGCAGCAGTCCTCCAATCCCCCGGCGAAGGAACGCCGCCGGCGCCAGATTCCGAGCAAGCTGGATAAAGTGGTGCAAAACCAAGCGCACCACGTGAAAACGGTCGGCCACCAAGATGGCGTTTGGGAAATAACGCCGGACCAGACTGCGAAAGGCTGAACACAGGTCGATACAAACCATCTTCACCTTCTCCCGGCCGTTGAGCTGGGAAAGAAACCCCTCTAGATCCGTGGCCGCTTTGCCTTGCACAATGTCAAAGATCCGGCGCTTACCCAAATCGCAGAAGGTTGTGGCGAACTGCTTTTTCTTATGGAGGGTATGCTCGTCGATACCGAGCACTACCGGACAGTCCAGAGAGAGACGTTCGTTGGCTTTTCGGGCTGTAAACTGAGCATAGATGCGGCAGACAGTTGCAGAGGCGAGCTTTTTGAACCGGCCCATGACGGAACTGGGGATGCCTTCGTGGTGAAGGGTGTAGATGTTCTCTCGGAAGGGTTCGCTGGAATGGCGGCCCGGCAGGACCCCTGGCAGAGGTTCCACGAAGGAGCGCACGCACGATTTGCATCTGAAGCGACGGCAGCGAATCTTGAGCCTGGCTGAGCGTCCAAAACTCTCTAAATGGCGAACGTTCCTCAAGTAGTGCCCCTTGCTCTGGAGGCTGCGACTGCCACAGCGAATGCAGGCCTTCGGCCTTTTCGAGCGGGCTTGGAGATCAATCTCAAGGGAATCTCCCTTGGTGGTTTGGTTAATAACTTTATAACCCTTTATTCCAATGCTGGTAATGATGCGGGACATCTCGGGATTTTAAACCCTCTGTCCCCAATCTTTGATCAAGAGCCGCGGGGTTGAGAGATTGGCCGCGCTCCATCGGAAGTAAGGAGGCACGCGCGATGCTTCCAGTGCGCTTAACCTTCCTTTTTCCATGCGCTTTCGAACGTTTTTAGTCTGTATCCTTGGGGTCTTGATGTTGGGAAACGTTACGCTTTTTGGGCAAACTTCGGGGCAGGATAGCTGGACTTATTCGGGCAAGCGGTTGGCGACGCCGGACACCACCACGCCGAGGAAGTGCATCACGGTGGGAAAAGATGGGATTTACGTGGGGAAGATGAATGCGGGGGCGACGGCGGGCATTGGAGTGGAGCAGTACACGTTGGCGGGACAGTTTGTTCAGACGTGGGCGCAGACGTTCACCGATTTGAGCGGGTTGGCTTCGGATTTGGAAGGGAACGTGTACGCCTTCGATCGCGGGGCGGCGAAGGTGTTTATCTTTGACTCGGCTGGAACGGTGATTCGCAGCTGGGGATCGGCAGGGGGCGGCGACGGGCAGTTTTCAACGGCGGCTGCCTTCATGTGCCACGCCATCGCGGTAGATGACCAAAAAAACGTGTACGTTGCCGACTGGAAGAACTACCGAGTGCAGAAGTTTGATCATAACGGAAACTTCCTGCTGAAGTTTGGCACGCAAGGAAACCTACCGGGGCAGTTCAAGGATGGGCCCGGCGGGGTGGTGGTGACGGCGCTGGGGAAGCTCGTGGCGTATGATGCGCCTGATCAATGGAATCACCTCGTTAGATTTGACACCAACGGTGCTTTCGAAGATCGATCGATCCCAGATACCACTGCCTACAATCTCGCAGAGGGTGGCACCCGTCTAAGCGCTCGGAATGGGAAAGGCGGTGATAGATTAATGTGCTGTGTTATCGACGGGCTAATCATCATCGGTTCAGAGCTAGTCAATGATTTGTCCTATGGATTGATTGCAGGTGCTTCGCGAGTATTTAGTTCGACTGGGCTGAAAGAGGTTGGTTACGGGGCGTTTCTGAGAGGCGAAATTTCCACCCGTGGTGGGGCGAGCACGCCGCGGGGTGATGTGTATGTTGTGCGCGACAAAATTGTTGAGTTGATGGAGCGGCGGATGCGGTTTGATACCCATGTTCCAACGAAGGCGGTTCCGCAGCCGATGGTGTTTAATGTCTCGCAGGTGGCCGGGACGCAGGTGGTGGATATTGATTTCCGCGTGATCGATACGGACAGCCCGCTGGTGGAGACGGCTCTGGTGGGGTTCGTGGATGGGACGAGGGCCTGGAACAAGTTGGTTTTGCCGAAAACGTTTACCACTCCGGTGGCGGGGGTTTTGGGGCCGGATGTTGCGACTGGGGCGATGAAGCGGGCCAGTTGGAATGCGGGGGCGGACCTTCCGGGGCAGAGTTTTGCTTCGCTGAGCTTTGAGGTGTTGGCCAAGGATGATCGGCCTGAGATGGGGGTCCATCTGGTGACGCTTCCCTCGGACGCGCAGAACCCCACCGCCCTCAAGCTGAGCAATAAGCCCATCGACGAAGAGTCGCTCACGGATCTGTGGTTGTGGTTGTTGGCGAAGGGCGATCCTCGGGTGGAGGTCATCGGCAATACCGTGGCGTTGACGGCCCAAGGGCAGACGTTTCTTGCGGGTGCGGCAACGCCGATTTCGGGAACTGCTCCGGCGTCCTCGACTGCGGCGGGGACGATGGCGATCACGGTGGGGAGTCCGAATGTGGTGGTCGCGAGTACGGCGCTGTTCAAGCCGGGGATGCGGGTGACTGGGACGGGCATTCCGGCGAACACCACGGTTGTCTCGATCACGAATCCCACGACCTTTGTGATGAGCGCGAATGCGACTTCGACTTCCACGACGGCGACGCTGACGGTTGGGTGGGACGCGGTTCACAATGGGACGGTCACCACCACGGCTGGTCGCGCGTTTGCGTACAAGTTGATGAACTGGCGTCCAGTCACTGCGGCGGAGAAAACGCGGGCGACGGCGGGAAAGTTTAACCTTTCGAGTGTGACGGATAACTCGGTGGTGAGTTTGCAGCCGTAGCGGGTTTCGGAACCTTTTGCTCCGCGCCTTTATGCCTAGCGGCTTTGCTCGATGGTGCCGGTTGTGGTTGGTGTGGCTGATGGCCGCCACGGCCTTTGGGGCTGTTGTGACGGTGACTGAAACGTCCGAGCCGGTTGGCTTGGTGACGAAGTCGACGTTGACGAATGCGGGCACGCCGTACACGTCAACGTCCGCCACCTTGGATCAGGTGGGGAATCGGTTTGCGTATTGGAAGATCAATGGGGAGAGGCAGGTGGACTCGGTGGGTCGGGCGGCGAACCCGGTGGTGTTCACTCCTGTGGCGGACACCACGTTGGTGGCGGTGTATTTGCCGGCGACTCAGGACTCCGATGCGGATGGGATTCCGGATTGGTATGAATACGAGTACTTTGGGGATCTGACGAAGGATCAGATGACGGATTCGGATGCGGATCAGTTGAGCGTTGCGGTGGAGATTCTTTTTGGAACGCATCCGTTGCTGGTGAATACGGTGAGCGAGGGGGGGCTTTCGCGGAGGGGTTCGGGGGTATTTCTGACCCAGCTGGATGCGGGATTTTATTCGGTGAGGATAATGAGTGAGCCGTCTGGACTCGTGGACCCGGTGGTGAAATTAGTGACGGGCAATGCGTTGGTTACGGTGCCGACGCCGCCGGATCCGATTTATGGGTATCGGTTTGCGGGTTGGTACGTGGAGGGTGTGCGCGCGGATTCGCCGCTGACGCTTCAGCCGGCGACGATTGCGGTGAATCGGTCGGTGGACATTGTGGCCAAGTACATCCCTGAGGCGCAGGATCTTGATGCGGATGGGGTTGCAGACTGGCTGGAGTGGTATGTTTCGTCGGGCACGTTTGGGGATGGGACGAGCGACGCGGACGCGGACTCGTTTTCATTGGCGTTGGAGCTGGTGCTTGGGTATTCGCCGAATGCCGCGAATCTCATTTCGGAAGGGGGGCTTTCGCGCCGCGCGTCGGGCATTTTTCAGGCAAACTTGGCGGGACTCCTCTCGCTCACGATTCGCAGTGAGCCGCCAGGGCTGGTCGCTGAAACGCAGGTGTGGCGTGCTTCGGGTGAGGTTGCGGAGACGCAGGAGATTTGGGACAGCCTCGTGAATGGATACCGGTTTGTGGGGTGGCGTTTGGACGGGGTGGATGTTCGAGAGACTTGGGGCACGTCGAAGCCGAAGGTGTCCACCACGCTCACGGCGAGTTCGGTGGCGGTTGCGCGGTATGTATTGGAGACGCAGGATTCTGATGCGGACGGGATTCCGGACTGGATGGAGTGGTTGTACGCCGGTTCGTTGGATGTGACGTCGGCTTCCGACGCGGACGCTGATGGCGTGCCGTGGTCGGCCGAGACGATTTTTGGATGGCATCCGGGTATTGTGAATACGGTGTCGGAGGGTGGTTTGAGCCGAAGAAGCTCTGCGACGGGAAACTTCATTCTGAACTGGCAGCCGACGATTACGCAGCAGTTGACGGCGGTGCAGGGTGTTGCGGGCTTGCCGGCCTCTCTCTCGGTTTCCGTCACGGGGCCGGGTCCGTTTAGTTATGAGTGGCGGAAGAACGGGGAGGTGTTGGCACAGGTTGCGGGTGATTCGATGGCGTTTCCGAGTTTGAGTCTTGCGGATGCGGGTCGGTATCAGGTGAAGGTGACGAATGCGTACGGCTCGATGCAGTCGAATGCGGTGCTGGTGATGGTGGATGGGTTGCCGGTGCTGACGCGGCAGCCTTCGGGGGTTTCGGCGGCTCCTGGGGCGTCGCGGATGCTGGGGGTTGAGGCGGATGGGAACGGGCCGTTTTCGTACCAGTGGCGGAAGGGGGGCGTGAATGTGGCGGGGGCGACGTCGGCCACGTTGAGTTTTCCGTCGGTTCAGCTCTCGGATGCTGGGAATTACGATGTGGTGGTGAGCAATGCGGCGGGATCGGTGACGAGCGCGCAGGCGGCGTTGGTGGTGGAGGTGGTTCCGACGTTGAATGGGGGTCAGACGGGATTGGTGCAGCGGTCGTTGGGGAACACGTTGGTTTTGCAGGGGGGGACGGCGACAGGCAGCGGGCCGTTGGCGTATCAATGGTACAAGGACGGTGTGCCGCTGCGGGGCGGGAGGGCGGTGGATTTGATGATGGGACCGACTCAGGCGTGGATGAGCGGGTGGTATTGGCTGCGGGTGTCGAATGGCATGGGTTGGGTGGAGGGGCCGCGGGTTGAGGTGTCGGTTTCTGGGACGGTGTTGGCGAAGGCGGTGGGTGTGAAGGGGTGGGGTTCGAATGTCGGTGGGGTGATGGGTGATGCGGGTCCGTCTGGGGACGTTGCGCGTCCGCTGTGGGGGACGTTTTGGGGTGCGGGAAACTTTCGGGCGTTTGCGTCGGGTGGCCGGAAAGCGGCGGAGGTGATT
>JBIIXW010000073.1:0-15047 GCA_044347165.1 Chthoniobacteraceae bacterium | reverse complement strand
ACCGGTATTCGGCGCCGGTGTGAATCGTGATGGAGACGGGAACAACGTGGTCTTTGGACTGGGCTTCCACGGGGGCGCTGACGACGACCCTTGACTCGAGGAACGCGCTGTTTGCGAGTGTGTTGCGGAGTGTCTGCTCGATTTCTGTGACGCGGGCTTCGGTGTAGGGTTCCCGGAGAATGGGCGCGATGGCGGCTCGGAGGAGTGCTTCTGGGAAGGAGCCGGACCCTGAGAAGCGCGGTTCGCCGAAAGCGTGTCGCGGTCCTTCGTGAACGGTGAGGCGGATGTTCACTGTTTCGCTGTTTGGGGACCGTTCGATTTCCAGTTCATCGACATCGGCATCGACGAAGCCTTCGGAGCGGTAGAGGTCACGAACGCGCTCGCGTCCCATGCGGAGATCGTCCTGAACAAAGGGCAGGCGTTTTGGGAGGGTGTTGGTGGCGCGATCGCGGGTTGGGCTGACCAACATGGAGGCGATGCGGCTGGTTTCGATGGAGGGGTTTCCGAGGACGGAGATGTTTCCGATGGAGGTTTTCTGACCCTCACGGATGTAGAGTTCGAGGGTGCGGTGTTGAACGACGGCGGTGACGTCAGCATCGTCGAACCCGTTGTATTGGTAGCAGATGCCGATGTAGTAGGCGGCGTCTTCTGCGGATGCGTCGGGAATGGAAGCGTTGGGGTCTTTGAGGTCGGAAGCGATGCGCGAGAGTTGCTCTTCGATGGCGTTTCGAAGGGTTTGTGCGTTGAGTTTTTGGTTGCCGATGAAGTGCACTTGGACTTTTTCCGAGGGTTTTCGTTGGCCGAGGAGGGTTCGGAAGATGGGAGAGAGGAGGGATTCTCCGTTGGCGCCCGGGCTCAGGATGATGGGGAGCGAGGCGGCCAGAAGCAGGCGAGCGAGAGGCGATGCGAGGGGAGGAATCCGCGAACGCATGGTGGTGGGCGCTCTCCGGCGAGCCCCTGCGCGGTGCGGGCGCAGGGGCGGGTGGGTTTAATACTTCGGAATCGAGGAGTCGACTTGGTCGCTCCAGGCGAGGATCCCGCCTTCGAGATTGGACAGTTTTCCAAATCCGGCTTCTTGCAGGAGGCGGAGGGCGCGTGCTGAACGGACGCCGCTCTTACATTGGAGCACGATTTCGTCGGCGCTATCGAGTTCGCTCATGCGGGAGGGTAACTGGCCGAGGGGGATGAGTTTTGCGCCTTCGATGCGGCAGATGTCCCACTCGAACGGTTCGCGAACGTCGAGAAGAACGAACGATTCTTGGCGGTCGCGTTTTGCTTTGAGTTCGGTGGCGGTGATGGTGGGCACGTGCGCTTCCTCCTCTTCAGCAGCCTTTGCTTGGGGGATGCCGCAGAACTGGTCGTAGTCGACGAGTTCCGTGATGGAGGGGTTTTCGCTGCAGACGGGGCACTTCGGATCTTTGCGGAGCTTGAACTCCTTGAACTTCATTTTGAGGGCATCGAAGTGGAGGAGGCGTCCCATGAGGGGATCGCCGATGCCGCAAATCAGTTTGATGGCTTCGATGGCTTGGATGACGCCGACGACGCCCGGGAGCACGCCGAGCACGCCGCCTTCAGCGCAGCTAGGGACCATACCTGGCGGCGGAGGTTCAGGGAACATGCAGCGGTAGCAGGGGCCACCGAGGTGTGGAGCGAAGACGGTGCACTGTCCGTCGAAGCGGAAGATGGAACCGTAGACGTTTGGTTTTTTGAGGAAAACGGCGACGTCGTTGGAGCAGTAACGGGTGGGGAAGTTGTCGGTTCCGTCGATAATGATGTCGTACGGTTCCGCGATTTGGCGCGCGTTTGAGGCGGAGAAGAAGCAGTCGTGGAGGTCGACTTTGACGTTGGGATTCACTTCGCGGATACGGTCGCGCGCGGAGTTCAGTTTTTTCCGACCGACGTCTTTGGTGCCGTGGAGGATTTGGCGTTGGAGGTTGGAGAAATCGACGGTGTCTGCGTCGACGAGGCCGAGTCGGCCGACGCCGGCTGCGGCGAGGTAGAGGCCGATGGGCGAGCCGAGTCCGCCGGTACCGATGCAGAGGACGCTCGCTGCTTTGAGGCGTTTTTGTCCTTCGAGCGTTACTTCGGGCATGATGAGGTGCCGAGAGTAGCGTGCGATTTCGTCGTTGGAGAACTCGATGCGGTCGAGTCGGTTAGTGTCGATGATGCTGGCTGCCATAGGAAGCGTTCGGGTGATGGTTAAGGAGAGGGTAAGGGGTATTTTTGGGAAGATGATGACAGGTTGCGGGGTCAGCGTCCCACGTAAATCGCGTCATCAGGCCAGTCGGGGCGGAGGGTGCCTTCGTTGACGTTCACTGGGAGAACGTAGTTTCGCATGGTTCGGACGGGGGAGAGGATGCGGACGGTGCTGATTTCCTCGATGGAATCTTCGCCATGGTTGCGGCGGAGGCTTGGGATGACCTTTTCTTGCATGGTTTGGACGATGTCGAGATCGCTGGTTCCGTCGATGAAGAGGAGCATGGCGAGTTTGCCGTCGATTTCGGCGATATGGCTTTCGAAGATGACTTCGGTGAAGACGGAGCGGACGGAGGGTTCGCGTTGGATGTCTTCGAGGAGTTGGGTGTAGGTGATGCCGATGCGGAACTTGATGGTGTAGAGGTGGCGTGTGGAGTACTGGCCGAGACCGTTTTGGGAGAGGTTGACATCGGTGTAGTAGGACAGGACGCCGTCGCGTTCGAGTTTGGATCGTTTTCGGCTGACGGTGCGGGTGTTGACGCCGGTTTTTTCGCCGATGGCGTTATCGGATTGGCGCGGGTCGCGGATGAGTTGGCGGACGATTTTGCGTTCTTGTTCGTCGAGATCTCGCAGGCGTTCCTCTGGGGGCGTGGGGTTCATGGTTTGCGGCGTTTTGGATTAGGCGCCTGCGAGGAAGGATTCGAAGGAGCCGCCGAGCAGGGCGTTGACGTCGCGTTGGATGTCGTGGGTGGAGGGGATCCAGCCGGAGCGGGCGAGGTCTTCGTATTTTTCGGAGAGGACTTTGGCGAGGATGGGTCGGGAGTGGGCCCATTTGTAACCGAGTTGGTCCATGACGCGGCAGTCGCTGTGTTGGGGGGTGACGTTGAGGCCGAGGAGTTCGATGCGCATCCGGGTGATTTCCTCGATGAGGGAGGGGTTATTGAGGAACCACCAGCAGCCGAAGATGTGGAGGTTTGCGAACTTTCGTGCGGCGATGCAAAGCGCGTGTTGGTTTTCTCGGGCGAGCATCGTGCAGATGAAGCGGTTTTTGGGGAAAGCGTTGCAGATATTTTCGACGGAGATGACGTCGGCGATGTCGAGGCTGTCGCCTGCCATTTTGAGGGCTGGGTTCACGTTGCGTCGGACGCCAATCATCATGGCGAAGGCTTGGCCATTGTCGGAGCAGTAGGGGAGGACGGCTTCGGTGAGGATGCGGTTGGTGGTGGTGTTGGCTGGGAATCTCCAATCGGGGGGGAGGGAGACCATGGTGTAGGCGGAATGGATGCGCTTTGCCCAGTCGGAGAGGAAGCGTTTGATTTCGTCGAGGGTTTTGCCGGAGAGATCGGTGGCGACCTGGTAACCCCAGGACGCGAGTTTTGGCGCAGTGTTTTCCCAATCGAGCAGGAGCGGATCGATGCGGAGTGCGGGGGTGAAGGCGGGGTGAACGGGGGAGTTTTTGTCCCAGTGGGCGCGTTCGGCGTCATCGAACGGCAGGTTGGTCATGCCGACTCGGCGGACTTTGGCCTTTTCGAGAATCATGTCGGTAAAGGCGTGTGGGGTCCACTCGGTGAAGCGTTTACGGATCCGATTGAGGTCGCGTTCTGCGGGGTCGATTCCTGCGATTTGGAGGGAGGAGATGACGCCTCGGCAGGCTTCGGAGATGGGGGAGCGGTCGAGGAAGAGTTTTTGCCAGATGAGGTCGGCCTGTTCTGGGCGGGAGGCGCTCCAGAAGCGTGCGGGGTCGACATCGCCGCAGCGGAAGACTTCCGCGATGAGGTAGTGGTAGGTGAGGAGTTCATCGATTCCCCAGGAGACGAGGTCGGTGAAGGCGGGAGGGAAGAGGTGAGTGTGGATGTCGAACACGGGGGTGTTTTCGACGATTTGATGGACGGTTTGGGAGAGAGCGGTCATGGGAGGAAGGGGGTTAGGCGTTTTTGAGGGAGGCGGAGAGGAGGCTGAACTGTTCGGGGGAAAGTTGGATGTTAGTGGCACTGAAGTTTTCCTCGAGATGCTGTGAGGAGGTGGTTCCTGGGATGAGGATGATGTTGGGGGAACGGTGAAGGAGCCAGGCGAGTGCGAGCACTGCGGGTCTGGTGCGAAGGGCGGTCGCGAGGGGCACGAGTTGGGGGTGGGTGGTGAGCGGCGCTTCTTTGGTGAAAGGTTTTGCTGCGAGAGGGCCCCACGGGAGGAAGGCGATGCCGAGGGTGTTGCAATGGTCGACGAGCGCGTCGTCGGCGGGTTCGAGGATGTTGTACCGATTTTGGACGGAGGCGATTTTTGCGATGGCGCGGGCTTGTTCGAGTTGTTCGAGCGAGACGTTGGAGAGGCCGATGTGGCGGATGAGTCCTTCGTCTTGAAGCTCTTTCAGTGCGCCAACGCTCTCTTCGATCGGGACGGCGGGGTCGGGTCGGTGAAGTTGGTAGAGGTCGATCTGCGGGATGCGGAGCCAGCGCAGACTTTCTTTGCAACGCCGTTTGAGTGTGGCGGGACGTCCGTCGGGGAGGACGCGATCGGGCGCGGTTTTTTCGACGCCGCCCTTTGTGGCGATGAGGGGGCGCGTGGCGGAGTGGGCGAAGGCGTCGCCGACGAGGAGTTCGTTCCAGCCGGGGCCGTAAGCGTGGGCGGTGTCAATGAGGCCAGCACCGAGGGAAGCGGCTTTCTGGAGGAGTTGGATGCCTTGGTCCCAAAGGGGGTAGGGGCCGAAGTTTCCGGGTTGGTCACAGAGTCGCATGGCGCCGAAGCTCATGCGGTTGACGGGGGTGGTGCCGTCGAGGAGGTGGTGCGTGAAGGACATGCGAAAAGGTGCAGCGGGACAAAAGAAGCGGGCCGCCTGTCGTGGGAGAGGCGGCCCTGAGTCTTGCGTTGAGCGCATCGCGTCACGAGGACGGATGCGTGTCGCTGGGTTTGGTGTGGTTATTCGCCGTCTTCGCCGATGGCTTCCACGGGGCAGCCTTCCATCGCTTCGCGGCAGAGGATTGCCTCAGCTTCATTTTCGGGCTGTTTGAACACGAAAGAATGGCCGTGGTCATCGTCGCGTTTGAAGTTTGCGGGAGCGGTCTCGCGGCAGAGGTCGCAGTCGATGCATTGGTCGTCCACGTAGAACAGGCCCTGCACGTTTTGTTGGTATCGGTTTGAAACGTCAGCCATAGGAAATAATGAATCGGTGAGTCTAAATCTGATGACGGGTAATGGCAATCATCGAGGCATCTGTGCTGGGGAAGAGAGGCGCGGTGGTGGGCGTTATGAGCGCATGGGCATCATCACGTAGAGGAACGGAGACTCTACCTTGATGGCTGCCGCGCTCATTTCGTCGACCAAGTCGATGTTGATGACTTCGTCCGGCAGCGCCCGGAGTGGGTCCATCACGAAGTCGGGGTTGAATGAAATGACCATATCGCGGCCTTTGTAATCCACGGTGAGTTCTTCGCGCGCTTCACCGATGTCGGTGGCGACGCTTGAGATGATCATCGTGTTTTTGGTGAGGGTGAACTTGACCGAGTGGTTGCGATCGGACTCGAGCAGGGAGACGCGGCGGAGGGCTTCGATGAAGGGTTGGCGTTCGATTTTGACGCGTTCGCGCACTTCGGTGGGGATGACCTGTTTGTAGTTGGGATAGGTGCCATCGACGCGTTTGGAGACGAGTCGGATGCTTCCGATTTCGAGGCCGATATTAGAATCGCTGACGAGTAGGCGCACATCACCTTCGTCACTGATGAGGCGTGAGAGTTCGGACACGCATTTGAAGGGCATGATGAACTCGCACTCGTCGCTTTTCGGGAACTCGAGATCGATATCGGTCATGGCGAGTCGGCGTCCATCGGTTCCGACGACGGAGAGGCGGTTTTCGCGGAAGGAGAAGAAGAGGCCGTTCAGCACGTAGCGGGAGTGATCTGACGAGACGGCGTAGGAGGTTTTCTTGATGGCCTCGCGCAGGGTACTTTGCTTGATGGTGAAGATGCGGGTTTCGGCGAGGTTGGCGAGGGGCGGGAACTCATCTTCGGGGAGGCCGTTGAGTTTGAAGGTGGCCTGACCGCACTTGATGGTTGAGACGTTTCGGGAATCGGTGTCGATGCGTACGTCGCTGGAGATGAGTTCGCGTGTGATGCCGAAGAAGCGTTTTGCGGGGATGGTGGTTCCGCCACCGCGTTCGACGTCGGCTTCAAAGACGACGGACACGGACATGTCGAGATCGCTGGTGGTGAGACGCACTTTGTTTTCGTGCGCCTCGATTTTCACGTTCATGAGGATCGGGAGGGTGACCCGTGGGTTGACGACGTTCTGAACGGTTTGCAGAGCGGCGGCGAGGGTGTCTTTGGGAACGGAGAAGCGCATAGCGGGAAGGAAAAATCTCGGGATGTTTTACGGGAAGGGAGGGGGCATTACACTTGAAAAATGTGTTTTGGGGGCGAGTTGGTTTTTGGGGTGGATCAGGCTTGGGTGTTTTTCAGGAGAAAGAGGTTGCGACCGTAGAGGATGGGGAGGAAGAGGTAGCCGAGGATGACGGGGAGTTTGTCGAGGTGCAGGGCGTAAACGAGGGAGATGAGGCTGCCCCAGAAGCTGAGGTGCCAAAAGAGGGGGGGTACGACGACTTTTCGTTCTTTTTCGGAGCGGAGCCATTGAACAACGAAGCGGAGGCTGAAAACGGCATTGCCGACGAGGCCGAAAGCGGTCCACCAGTGTGAGTCGACGAAGAGCCAGGGGAGGTGGGGACCGAGGAGGGGTTCGAGGAGACCGGGGTTGGGGGATTCCATGGATCAGGGGATCATGATGACCATGCCGGGTTTCAGTTTTTTTGCCGCTTCGGGGTTGTGGAAGTTGGCGTTGAGGATCTGCATGTAGCGGCTTTTGTTGCCGTAGTATTTAATGGCAATGGAGGCGAGGGTTTCGCCGTTTTGGATGGTGTGGGTGCGTGCGCCGGCGGGGATGGGTTTTTGCGACATGTCACCGGATTTGGCATTTGCGGCGGTTTGGGGGGCGAGTTTGATGGCTTTGAGCTCTGCGTTTTCCTTGACGAGATCATTGACCTTGTTGCGCAGGTTCGCGGCTTCGACTTGGGTGAGGGGGAGGCCTTGACCGAGTTTTGCGACGAGTCGGTTGTGACCTTCCTTGGCGATGTAGTCTCGGCACTCTTTTGCGAACGGGCCTTCGGGGGCGAGGTCCAGTGAGCGTTGGAAGTGGTGCATGGCGGCGACGGGATCTTTCCGTTGGTCTGCATGGATTTGGGCCAATCGGTAATGGATTTCTGGAGCGCGCGGGTGATCGCCGAGCGCGCCTTCGTAAGCAGTGACGGCGCCGGCAAGGTCGCCTGCGGTCTCGCGTTTTTTTGCGACTTCGAGCTGGTGAAGGGTGTCGTGGAAGCCGGGGATGCGTGAGCAGGCTGGGAGGAGGAGGACGGCTGCCGCGAGCGCGAGAAGGGGGCGTTGCATGGGTTAGCTCAGTTTTTTGATTCCGGCGTGTTCAATGGCGCCGAGGATGGTCTTTGCGACTTCGACCCGAGCGAACCATTTGAAGTTTGCTGGGATGACGCGCCAGGGTGCGTTGGCGGTGTTGGTTTTGAGGAGCATGTCTTCGGCGGCTTGGTTGTGTTCGCTCCATTTCCGTCGGTTGCGCCAGTCTTCATCCGTGATTTTCCAATGCTTGTAAGGGTCCGCCTCGCGCCGTTTAAAGCGGGCCAGTTGTTCCTCTTTTGAGATGTGGAGATAGATTTTCACGAAGATGGCTCCGTCCTCTACCAACTGCTTTTCGAAACTATTGATTTCTTCGTAGGCCCGACGCCATTCGCGTTCTTTCGCAAACCCTTCGACTCTTTCGACGAGGACGCGCCCGTACCAGGAGCGGTCGAAGACGGCGATATGGCCGTAAGCGGGCAGACGGGTCCAGAAGCGCCGCAGGTAATGGTGCTGGTATTCTTCCTCGGAAGGTTTGCCGATGGAATGGACTCGGTAGAGGCGAGGGTCGAGGCGCTCGACGGTTCGTTTGATGGCGCCTCCTTTACCCGCGGCATCGGGCCCTTCAAAGACGGCGACGAGCGCGCGTTTCGCTTCGGCGAGGGAGCGTTGGTAGCTGAGCAGCTTGAGCTGCGCGTGTTTGAGGGCCGGCTTGTAATCTTCCTCATCCACGTGGGGGTGGTCGAGGCTGTCGAGGCGGCAGGTGTTATCCCAGGGCGTGCGGAGAAGTTCAGAGGACATCGGGAATCAGAACGAGGAAACAACCTCGCAGGTTTGAATCAAGTCCGAGCTCGACTTGTTACCCAAATGTTCAGCAGGGGCGGCGCGGGTGGAACCTTTTTGGGTGTGGGCTTGACCTTGGGTTTGGCACGGTCGTTGCAACCCGCCCCGACATGCCAATCCATCTTTTGCCATACTCGCGTGAGTTGATCGACGGCGTGCAGGTATCGCGACGTGGGGTTCTTGGGGCGCTCGCCGGCTCCGCGGTGGGTGGTCTTGTGGCGGAACCGGTCCGATCGGGCGGCGGTGTTTGGCAATCGGAGGGGGTGGCTTTGCTTTCGGACACGCACATTGACGGAGATGTCTCGGCGACGGCGATGGGGGTGAATATGGCGGAAAATCTGAGAAGCGTGTTGGGGGAAGTACTTCGGGCGCGGGGGGCGATTTCGCGGGTGATTGTGAATGGTGACTGCGCCTACAAGGTGGGGTTGGAGTCGGACTACGTGGCGTTTAAGCGTTTGATGCAACCGGTTCGTGAGGCGCGTATTCCGGTGCATGTGACGTTGGGTAACCATGATGACCGCGACCAGTTTCGCAAAGTCTGTCGGGACGGGCGTGAGGTGGAAGATTCGGGGGTGGATAAGGAGTGTGCCGTGATTGGCGGCGGGGCGGTCGACTGGATTGTGATGGATTCCTGTACGAAGCCGGTGAGCGAGGGTCGGTTTGGGGCGCGTCAGTTGGAGTGGTTGCGTGACCGGCTCGATTCGGCGCCGACACGGCCGGTGGTGGTGGTTGGGCACCACAATCCGCGTGAGCCGTCGAGCAAGTATCCGTTGGAAGATACCGAAGATTTTTTCTCGATCATTTTGCCGCGCAGACAGGTCAAAGCGTATGTTTTTGGGCATACGCATCGGTGGCAGGTGAGTCGGCATGACAGTGGGCTTCATTTGGTGAATCTCCCGCCGACGGCTTATGTTTTTGTGGCGGGGCGGCCGAATGGTTGGGTGCGTGCGGTTGCGTCTGCGACGGGGATGGAGTTGGAGTTGCGTTGTGTGGATGGGAGGCATCCGCAGCATGGGGAGCGGGTATCGTTGAGGTGGCGGGTATGAGTTGGGGGGTAGTCACAGAAATGTCGCGTGTTTGCGTTTGGAGCGACGCGGAGGCGGTCGAGCGTGCTTCTCCATGCCGATTGAGTTTTCTCCGTCACCGGGACTCCATGAGATCGAAAATGTGTTTTGCCGCAGGGACTTCCTGCGTTCAGTGATGGCTGCGGGAATTGTTCCGCGGATGGTGTCGAGCGCTGTTGCGGAGTTGGGTGTTGATGGGCGTGGAGGTTCCGCTGGCGATCCGAATGTTTGGGCCTTGTTTGCCGACATCCACATCGCCGGGGATGTGACCCGGGCGGCCTTGGGAGTGAACATGGCGGAGAACTTTCGGGCGGCGATTGGCGAGGTTTTGGGGCGTCCTCGGCGTGCTGCGGGAGTGATGATTAACGGTGACTGCGCATTTCAAACGGGGCAAATCGGGGACTATCGTGTTCTCTGCGAGTTGTTGGAGCCGTTGCGGCAGAATGAGATGCCGGTGTTTCTGACGTTGGGAAACCATGACGATCGCAACCATTTTCGGGATGCGATGAGCGAAGTGGATCGCGTCAGTTTGATGGAGCAGCGGCATGTTGGGGTGATTCGGACTCCTCGGGTGAACTGGATTTTGGCGGACTCGTCGACGCGACCGGTCAGCGAGGGGCGATTTGGTGCGGCGCAGATTGAGTGGATGGCGGCGGTGCTGGATGCCGAACCGGAAAAGCCGGCGATTATCTATGCGCACCACAATCCGGTGGATGAGATTGAGGAGTGGCCGCTACAGGACACCGAGGAGTTTTTCTCGATGGTGGCGCCGCGCGGTCAGGTCAAGGCGTACGTGTTCGGGCATACCCATCGGTGGACGGTGACGCAACATGCGTCGGGGATTCATTTGGTGAACCTTCCGTCGAGCGCGTACGTTTTGGATGCGGGTGAGCCGAGCGGTTGGGTTGAGGCGGAGGTTCTCGAGAATGGCATGACGTTGGAGCTTCGGTGTATTGGGGAGCATCGCTTGCATGGTCAGCGGCTTGCATTGGAGTGGAGGTAGATTTGGCGCCTGCATACGCCGCCGATTCGCTGACCAAGACGGCATGATGGGGGGGGCGTGTGTCTCCGTGGAATGTTTTTTGCGCCTCACTGGGGATGCGCGAGTCATTGCTAGGTCGGTTGTTGTTCGGCGGGGTTGTTGTGTGCTTTGGGACAGGTGTTTTTGGGTTGGCTCGAGGGGAAGCGGGGGGGACTGCGCGAGATCGGCATGTGGTGCTGATTTCGATTGATGGATTTCCCGCGAGTTCTTGGCGTGATCAGTCGATTCCTTTGCCGAATCTGCGTGGGCTGGCTGAGCGGGGGGCGGTTGCGGAGGCGATGGGGGTTTCGAATCCGTCAATCACTTGGATTAACCACACCACGTTGGTGACGGGGGTGACGCCTCGGCGGCATGGGGTGTTGGGTAATGGCTTACATTTGCGGAGTGCAACGGGTGGGCCGGTGCGGATTGAGCAGTGGGTTGATCGTTCAAAGATGGTTTTTGCGCCAACCGTTTATGATCAGGCATTTTATCAAGGGTTGACGGTGGGCGAGGTGGATTGGGTAGCGATCAAGAATGCGGGGACGGTGCATTGGAGTTTTCCGGAGATTCCCGATGTTGAGGGTGCTTTAGAGAACGAGATGATTCGCGCGGGGAAGCTTACGTCCGAGGAGGTGGGCTGGATGAAGCCGGGAGCGGGTCGGAAGTCGCCTTCGTTTATGGATGCGCTCTGGAATCGTGCTGCGTGTTATTTGATTGAGACGCATCGGCCGAATCTGCTGATGCTGCACTATTTGAACACGGATGCTTCACATCATGCTTCGGGGCCTGGGTCTGCAGCGGGTGCGACTGCGTTGGCGTATGCGGACCGATTGGTGGGGGATGTGGTGGAGTCGGTGCGTCGTGCGGGCATTGAGGATCGGACGACGTTTGTGATTACGACGGATCACGGGTTCAAGCGGGTTGAGAAGGTGATTTATCCGGGGGTTGTGCTTCGGCAGAAGGGGTTGGCGGAAGTGGTTGGGCAGAAGTTTGTGGGCGGAGACGTGTCAACGCTTCCGATGGGCGGGATGTGTTTGGTGTTTGTGAATCAGCCGACGCGAAAGGCAGAGTTGGCGCCGAAGATTCGTGAGATTTTTGGGTCGTTGGAGGGGATTGCGGAGGTGGTTGATGCGGATGATGCGCCGAGGTTTGGGATGCCGACTGCGGCGGAAAATGCGGGCATGGGCGACTTCATTCTTTTTGCGAAGAGTGGGTACGCGTTTCAGCCGGGTGCGGTTGGAGATGTGGCGGTGGTGGTGAGCCAAAACTATCGTGGGACACACGGGTATCGTGCGGATGATCCGGAGTTGGACGGGATTTTTTTGGCGGTGGGATGTGGTGTGAAGTCTGGCGCGCGGTTGGGGCGGATTTCGAATCTGGATGTTGCGCCGACGGTGGCGCGGTTATTGGGGATTCGAATGGAGGGGGTGGAGGGGAAGGTGTTGGAGGGCGCGCTGAAGGAGTGAGTTTGTTTGTTGGGAAAGGCTTTGAAAGGAGCGGTGAATGGCGTTTGTTTCAGGAATGACGAGATCAGATTCTGGCTGTTTTTTGGGTGTGGTTGAGTGGCGGGATGGGCAGGTGCCAGAGGGGGGCAGGGTGACGGATGTGGTGTTTGATTTTGACGGAACGCTGTCGTGGATTCGGCATGGGTGGCCGCGGATGATGTTGGGGCTTTTTCGGAGGCATTATCCGGAGTGCGGGATTGCGGATGACGCTGAGCGGGAGCGGTTTTTCGGTGGGATTGTTTTTGGGATGAACGGCCAGCCGACGATTCAGCAAATGACGGCTTATGCTGCGGCGGTTCGAGGGTGTGGAGGGCCGGATTACGATCCGGAGGGGTTGCGTGCGGAGTTTCAGGAGGAGTTGGATGCGGCGATTGCGCGGCGGGTAGAGTCGATAAGACGGGGGAAAAAGGACCGGGACGCGTATGTGGTGCATGGTGCGAGGCCTCTCTTGGAGTATTTGCAGGGCAGGGGATTGCAGGTTTGGGTGCTGAGTTCGAGCATTCAGCATCGGGTGCGGGAGGAAGCGGAGATTTTGGGGCTCGATACGTTTTTTGGAGACCGCATTTTTGGGAGCACGGGAGATCCGCGCGGATTCTCCAAGGCTGAGATTTTTCGGGAGATTCTCCGGCGAACCGGTGGTTCGGGAGAGAGCATTTTGTCCTTTGGTGATGGCCCGGTGGAGATGCGTGATACGCGTGCATTCGGGGGGATTGCAGTGGGGGTCTGTACGGACGAGGACGAGAATGGTTCGGGGTTGGTGGAGGAAGGGAAGCGGTCGATTTTACTTGGGGCGGGTGCGCAGGTGATTCTTCCTGATTTTCGGGATGCGGCGCGGGTGTTCGATCTTGTTTGCGGAGGAGAGCGGAAATGAGAGATCGGTTTCGACTGAGCGATGTGCGGGTACGGCCCTTGTCTGAGCGGCGTACGTTGACCCGAGCGGAAGTGGTCTTAGCGGCAGGGGAGGGTGATTTACCGAGATTGGCCCAGGACGATGGAGTGTCGGCCCGTTTGGCGGCGCAGGTGGAGGCGTCGGCGTTGGCGGTGAGGGTTGCGCGCGAGCGGGGCGCCTCGGTGATGTGGATTTACGGGGCGCACTTTTTGAGGAATGGGGGTGCTTCGGTGATGGGGCGGTTGCTGCGTGGGGGATGGGTGACGCATTTGGCGACGAACGGGGCGGGATCGATTCACGATTGGGAGTACGCCTGGTTGGGGGGAAGCACGGAGGGGGTGGAGGAGAATGTGATGGCTGGGACGTTTGGAACGTGGGATGAGACATCGAGGCATCTTCATGGGGCGGTGATGTTGGGAGCGTTGGAGGGGATGGGGTATGGGGATTCGGTGGCACGTTTGATTGCGGAGGATGGCTGGGAGGTGCCGCAGGTGGAGGCGCTTGAGGCGGCGGTGAGGCAGGATCCTGCGGATCCGTTGAACGGGGCTCGGTGCGAGGTGATTCAGGCGATGCGGCGTGGTTTTCTCGAACCTGGGCGGTGGGTGGTTTCGCACCGGTGGAAGGAGGCGTCGATTTTTGCGCAGGCGTGGCGTGCGGGGGTATCGGTGACGGTTCATCCGGGGATTGGGTATGACATTATCACGAACCATCCGATGTTTTCGGGTGCGGCGTTGGGGCGGGGTGGGGGGAAAGATTTTGAGGTATTTTGCGGGGCGGTCTCTGGCTTGGAGGGCGGAGTTGTTTTTTCGGTGGGGTCTGCGGTGATGGGGCCTCAGGTGTTCGAAAAGAGCGTGAGTTGCGTGAACAACGTGCGGTTGCAGCGTGGGGCCTCGGTGCTTTCGGGGCACCGTGTGGTGGTGGTGGATGTGCAGGACGGAGGGGGCTGGGATTGGACGGTGGGGGAGCCGCCGAAGTCAAATCCGGCGTACTACTTACGGTTTTGCAAAAGTTACTCCCGCATGGGTGGGGTGATGGATTACTTGCAGGTCGACAACGTGGTTTTTGCGCGGCATTTGCTTGCCGCGCTGGAGGGTGGGGCTTGATGGGCGAGAAGCTCGACTATGAGGGTTTGAGTGCGCGTTACCGTGGGTTGCGTGTGGCGGTGGTGGGTGACTTTTGTTTGGACCGGTATCTGGAAATCGATGCGACGCGTTCAGAAGTGTCGATTGAGACGGGATTGCCGGTGCGGAATGTGGTCCGTGTGAGAGCGCAACCGGGAGCGGCGGGGACGGTTTTGAACAATCTTTCGGCATTGGGTGTGGGGCGGATTTTTCCGGTTGGATTTTGTGGGGACGACGGTGAGGGGTTTGAGTTACGACGTGCTTTGGGATCGACGCCTGGGGTGGATTTGGGGGCGGGTACGTTTTTGACGACGCCGGAGCGGAGGACGTTTACGTATTGCAAACCGTTGGTGGTGAGTGCGGGTGCTGCGCCTGTGGAGTTGGAGCGACTGGATTCAAAGAACTGGACGCAGACCCCGGAGTCGGTGTCGCTCGCGATGGTTCGTGCATTGGAATCGATTGCAGGGGAGGTTGATGCGGTGGTGGTGATGGATCAGGTGGATTTGGAGGGTACGGGTGTGGTGACGGAACCGGTTCTTGATCGGGTGGGTCAAATGGCTGCGGAGGAAACGTTTGTGATTGCGGATTCGCGGCGCGGGTTAGCTGGGTATCCGCCGATGTGTCTCAAGATGAATGCCCGTGAGTTTGGCGTGTTTACTGGGCGGGATGATTTGACGGATGCGACGATGAAGGCGCACTTGTTAAGTGAGGTGGAGTGGATGGAGCATCCGCTCGTGGTGACGCTAGCGGAGCGGGGAATGGTGGGGGCGACGCCAGACGGAGCGGTGGTGTGGGTGCCGTGTTTGCCGGTGCGGGGTCCGATTGATGTGGTGGGTGCTGGGGACTCTGTGACGGCCAATCTTGCGGCGGCGCTGGGGGCGGGGCTTCCGATGGCGGATGCGTTACGGATGGCGAATGCGGCGGCTTCGTGTGTGGTTCACCAGTTGGGAACGACGGGAGTGGCTCGTTTGGAGGATATTGCGCGAATTTTGGAGTGAAGGATATCTTGGGGGCGGGC
>JBIIXW010000180.1:0-5321 GCA_044347165.1 Chthoniobacteraceae bacterium | reverse complement strand
CACCCCCGCAAGGTACATCAACGACATCCGCTCACTCGGGTTACCCGAAATCGCAGCGTACGACTCCGCCACAAACGGAGCCAACCGACTCACCAAACCCGCACGCAAGGCCCACAACTCCGATCCCGCCCTCACCAATGGCTCGTTAAACGCCTTCACTTCCGCCCACCGAACCTGTGGTGCCCGCAACAGCAGATTCCGCGAACGCAAACTCCTCTCGTATTCCCGCAACACCCCGCGATAACGCAGATCCAACTGCGCCCCCACAAAATCCAAAAATCGACGCCGCTTGTCGCCACCACCCGCAACCAACTCCATATCCCCGTTCCCAAACCACACCACCCGCGCCGCCGCTAAATAATCCGAACCATCCTTCTGCTCTACCCCATCCAACGCCAATTTCTTGCGAGAGAGGCCGTAATAAAACTGGAGATGCAACCGGTCAAAATAACCATCCGCGACTAGCCCACGCTGACCGTAGCGAATCACCTCTCCCAAACGAGCAGCACGCGGACTTTGCAATCGCAACAAAACACAAACCCCTTCCAATAAGGACGTTTTACCTCGCGCATTCGGACCAATCACCAGATTCAACCCTGGACCAAACGACGCCTCCACCTGCTCAAAACACCGAAAGTTCCTGAGAATCAGATTTCGCAACAACATCGTCTTTTCCTGCAAAAAAGAGGGCGCCAGAAGGTTGCCCCTCATGGCGCCCATGCGGAACCGGAAAATGAGGAATGAACCATCCCTCACCCAGTTTCCGTCACACTCAAATTACATCTTATAGTCGCGAGCGACCGGAATCGTGTAACTCCCATCAGCATTCGGCTTCACCGGAGCCGGACCATTCGGATCCATCGACTCAGGGAAAATCCGGTGCCCGCTCTTGAGCACTTCGTCGTACTTCAGCTCCTTACCAGAGTAAGCAGCGTAGCGACCAAGAGCCGCCGTGAAGCTGCTTGTCGCGCCATAGTACGCATTGTTCAACGGCGTGTTCTTGCGAATCGCATCATGCAACTCGTCATGCTCCACCTGATACGGATTGTCATTCTTGCCCTCGTACTTCCAGATGGTCTCGCCCTTGTAGTTCGTAATTTTGCCCGGAGTCGCAAAACCCTTCGTCCCGCGGAACTCCTCGGTCACACGACCCTGCCCGCCAGGAATCTGACGGCAATGGCTGCTCACCGAAGCTCCACTCGCGTACAGGTAGTTAATCCCGAAATGGTCGTAAATCTCCGACGGCTGATCCGCCGGACGCATCTGACGTCCCCCAATACCAAACGCACTCGAAGGCGTTTCACCCAAGAACCAGTTCGCAACATCCAAATTGTGAACGTGTTGCTCACAAATGTGATCCCCGGAGAGGTAACAGAAATGATACCAGTTGTGCACTTGGAACATCGTCTCGGTCATCCCTTCCTCCCGCTTGCGATACCAAATCGGACCGCCATTCCAGTACACATTCGCCGAGATAATCTGACCAATCATCCCGTCCTGAATCCGCTTCGCCGTCTCGCGGTAGTTGCCCGCATAATGACGCTGCAAGCCAACCACCACTTTCAACCCCTTCGCATCGGCTTCTTTCGCTGCGTCCAAAACAATCTTCGCACCCGCCGCATCAACGCAAACCGGCTTCTCCATAAACACATGCTTCCCAGCCTTTACCGCTGCAGCAAACATGTCCGGACGGAACCCCGGAGGCGTTGCAAGAATCACCAAATCACAGTGATCAAAAATCTTTTTGTAACCGTCCAACCCAACGAACTGGCGGTCAGGCGTCACATCCACCTTCTCCTTGTGCTTGTTCCCGAGATTGGTCACCGCACGCGAAACCTTGTCCGCAAATGCATCAGCAACAGCAACAAGCTTCACGTTCGATCCCGCAACACTCAGCGTCTGGTCCGCCGCGCCGGTCCCGCGACCGCCCGCTCCAACCAATCCAATCCGGATCAGCTTGTTCTCGTCCGCTCCACGGGACACGTAAGGAAACGCCACGCCCGCTGCAGTGAGCAGACCGGCCGTTTTCACAACATCGCGACGGCTCACTTGGGAATCCGTCACCCTCTGGGTTTTATTGGCACTCATGGTTTTTGAAAAACCGGCAACGCCGCTGATCAGCGACATCTTCCGGGGGATTGTTTTGTTTGGTCCCCTACCCAGCCAGCAACGCACCCGAACCTCTCGAGAAGCAGCCGACTGCCGCGGGGGAAAATCGGTTCTGAGCCTGTCCGGATGGGTATCCCCTGACAATACCCCATTTCCCATCGGACAAGTCCCGTGACATCATTTCGCTTTTGCCTCCTTGGTCTTGTCGTCCATCCAACGCAGCAAGTCGGTCGCCGGATTTTCCACCCTCGCCCCAGCCTCCGGCACCTCAAGACCCGCCGCCCACAAAATCCCGTTCACCACCAATCGACGCTGCGACTCCACCCCCCAGTTGCGATGTAAATCGCACCCCGTGAAACCAAAACTGCGACCCCCGCCCTGACGCTCATAGGCCCACCCAATCACTTCAGCCCGGCCCACATGCGATTTAGCATCGGCTGTCGAACGGGATTTGTCGGGAACTGAACCGCTCACTAAAGGCACTGCATCCTTCTGGAAATGAAGATTGTAGAGCCATCCATCCAGAGGCGCCGAAAATGGCTCAACCCCACGAGTTACGGGATGCTTCGGAAACGAACTAAACTCCATATCCCAATGCCCACGCGCACCAATGTCCGACTGCCAAACGCCCCCCATCCACGCGCCAATCTCGTCCTTCACCGATGCCGGAACATCCACCGCTTGATGCAACAACACCAACCCCGCCCCACGCTTCACCGCCGCCCGCACACGCTCCATGCGTTGAGGCTCCAAAAACGGCAACTTCGCCCCTCCATCGGCGAAAACCACAATGACCTTCGCCCGATCAATCAACGACTCGTCCGTCGGCCAACCCTCCGCAGCCTGAACAGGAACAACCCCGGGGTTCTGTCGCAACCAGTTCGCAAGCAGCGTGCAACCCGCGAAATACTCGTGCTGTCCCGCCTTGTTGGAAACAGACCCCGCAATCAACAAAACCGGAACGCCCTGCGCCGCAGAATCCAACCGTTCCAAAGCCACCGCAGCCTGCTCAGGCGTTCGGGGTGCCGCACCCGCCGCACCAAAACCCAATACTAACCCCGCCAATCCAGCGGCCAATACACGTCCAGTC
Source organism: Chthoniobacteraceae bacterium (assembly GCA_044347165.1). Taxonomy (GTDB): domain Bacteria; phylum Verrucomicrobiota; class Verrucomicrobiia; order Chthoniobacterales; family Chthoniobacteraceae; genus JBEEPE01. Next base: position 2,122 of record JBIIXW010000180.1, on the reverse strand, counting down.
GTCCCGTTCTTCATGGTTCAAATCTTCGGTTTCAAACAAACAAATCGCTCACCACATGACCGTGCACATCGGTCAGACGGAAATCCCGTCCCGCATGTCGGAACGTCAACCGCTCATGCTCCAGCCCAAGTGCATGAAGCAGCGTCGCATGCAAGTCATGCATATGCACCTTATCAACCACCGCATGGTGCCCGAAATCATCCGTCTCCCCGTACACTAACCCCGACTTAAACCCGCCACCCGCAACCCAAATCGAAAAACCCGCGGGATTGTGATCCCGCCCCGTCCCGTTCTTCTCCGCATACGGCGTCCGCCCAAACTCGCCGCCCCACCACACAATCGTGTCCTCCAACATCCCCCGCTGCTTCAAGTCCTCCAACAAACCCGCCACCGGACGATCCACCGCAAGCGCATGGTCACCATGCTTCTTGAGATTCGAATGCTGATCCCACGAAGGATTGTTCGAGTTGTCGCCGTAGTTCACTTGGATGAACCGAACCCCCGACTCCGCAAGACGCCGCGCCAACAAACATTGCCGCCCAAACTGCTCCGTCTCCTTACGTCCAATCCCATACAACTCACGCACATGCGCCGGCTCAGAATCGATATCAAACGCCAAAGGAGCTGCACCCTGCATCCTCCACGCCAACTCATAACTCCGAACCATCGCATCAACCGATGATCCCGCAGCCGCCTCCCGCGCTTGTATTCCGTTCAGCGCGTGAATCGCTTCCATCTGAACTGAATCCCCCCCAAATACGCTCCCCGGAGCGAGATTGCGAATCCCAGCCTCTCTCATGGACTGCCCCGAACGGCCCACCGCGGTTCCCTGATACACCGCCGGCAAAAACGCCGTCCCATAGTTCCGTGGCCCCCCGTTTCCAAGACTCGGACAAATCGTCACAAACCCCGGAAGATTCGAGTTCTCCGTGCCCAACCCGTATCCCACCCAAGCCCCCATGGACGGACGCACAAACGCCGTCGAACCCGTGTGCAAAAACAACGTCGCCGGACCGTGCGCAATCCCCTCCGTCTGCATCGACCGAATCACACACAAGTCGTCCGCATGACGCGCCATCTCAGGGAACAAATCCGAAACCCACATCCCGCTTTGCCCCCGCTGCTTAAACTCCCACATGGGAGCCATCACCCGCTGCTTCGGACTCGTCCCCGTCTTCGCAATCGAGCGAAGATCGTTGAAATCCATCATCTCGCCCGCGTGCTTCGTCAGCAACGGCTTATGGTCAAAACTGTCCACGTGACTGACCCCCCCCTGCATGAACAAAAAGATAATGCGCTTCGCCCGTGCCGGCAGGACTCCCGCCCTCGGAGCTAGCGGGTTTCCACCCGCACCCGTGGCTTGAACACGCCCCGCCATACCCGCAAACGCCATCGCACCGAACCCGCACGCCAACCGGTTCAACGCAGCGCGGCGCCCCTGCAATACCAAGGTTTCAATCGGTGTCTTCATATTCATTTCAAGTAACGGAAATCGACGGACGCAAACAAAGCGTGCGCCACACGCCCCAACCGCTTTCCAAGCGATTCGCCCCTCTCGAGGCCGGCCCGCACCGGCACACCTCGCCCCTCCTCCGCAGACGCAGGCAACAACGGAGCCTCGCCAGCAAGCCGCATCAGAATCGTCATCTCATCCTCCGAAGCCGTCCGCCCAAGCACCGTGAGAACCATCTTTTCCACAACCTCCCTCACGTCGCCGTCCATCGCCGCAAATCGTTCACCCAACGCCATCGCCTGCTCACCCACGAAGGCGCTGTTGAGAAAGAACAAAGCCTGCGGAGCCACCGTGCTGTTCTCGCGCACCCCGATAGGATTGTTGATGTCACCGAAATCAAACACTTCGAACACCTCGTGCCGCTTGTTCCTAAATGCCGGCGTGTAAACGCTCCGACGGTTATCCGCGAAGATGTAGTTGTACTCGATGTTCTGAGAACCCGAATCGTTCGCGTTAATCTCACGCGCCCCATTGATATTCGGACCGAGAAACGCCGGATTCAACTGGCCCGACACCGCCAACAGCGAATCCCTGATTTGGTCAGCATCCAAACGGCGCCGGTTCTGCCTCGACCACAAACGGTTGAGGGGATCCGCCTCCAACGGTTCC
>JBIIXW010000064.1:0-16686 GCA_044347165.1 Chthoniobacteraceae bacterium | reverse complement strand
GGGGGGGGGGGGGGGGGGGGGGGCCCCCTATGGCGGTCCGGTGGATTGGCGGACGGGTCGGATTGCGAAGTCGTTTCATGTGAGTGGGTGGGATGGATTTCCTTTGGGGGATTGGTTGTCGGAGTTGTGCGGGGTTGCGGTGGCGGTGGATAACGACGCGAATGTTGCCTGTTTGGGTGAGGCGGTGTTTGGGGCTGGGCGCGGTGTCGACTCGGTTGCGTGGGTGAACATGGGGAGCGGGGTAGGGGGCGGGTTGGTCCGGGGCGGGCGCATTTTTCATGGGCAAGTTCCGGGTGAGATGGAAATTGGCCACCTTCGATTGGACGTCTCGGGCCGGATCGTTGAGGACATTTGCTCGGGTTGGGCCTTGGATCGTCAGGTTCGCGAGGAGGTGGCATTCCGGCCGGATAGCATCCTTGCTTCGGTGGTTTTGAAGCGCGGGGGGAATGGTGGTGAGGCCGGTTGTTTGGCGGAGGCGATTTCGGCGGGGTGCCTGCGTGCGAAGGCGATTGTGGAGGAAGCGATGCGTGGGTTGGCGTTTGCGCTGTCCCACGTGGTGCACTTGGTTCACCCAGAGCTGATTGTGGTTGGGGGAGGGGTGAGTCAGATGGGCGAAATCGTGCTTGAGCCGTTGCGCAGGAACTTGCCGGGATTTTTGATGGAACCGTTTCGTCCGGGTCCACGTGTGGTGGGCGTCGGATTGGGGACGGAGTCTGTGACTTTTGGCGGGCTTGCTTTGGCGGCGATGCGAGGGAGAATCAGGGAATGACGTCGTTGGTTTCTTGGATTGGCGAGTATTTGGAGGCGCAAAAGCGGGCGGTCGAGTCAGTGCCTGTGGAGGCTGTTGCGCGGGTGGTTGACTTATTGAAGACGGCCCATGGGATGGGCGCCTCGATTTTTGTCTGCGGAAACGGTGGAAACGCAGCGAACTGCTCGCACTTCACGACGGATTTGGGAAAAAACGCATCGATGGCGATGTCAAAACCGTTCCGTGTTTTGTCGTTAAACGAGAACACGGCGTGGATGACGGCCATTGGCAATGATTTTAGCTATGATGAAGTTTATTTGCGACAGCTAATGAACTATGGGAAGGCGGGGGACGTGTTGATGGTTTCGAGTGTGAGTGGGAGTTCTCCCAACTTGGTACGCGCGGTGGAGTGGGCGGTTTCGTCGGGGTTACGGACGGTTGCGATTGTGGGGGGTAAGCGGGGCCGGTTGGCGGAGATTGCATCCGAGGTTTTGGTGGTGGAGGACACGCACTACGGACGGGTCGAGGACGTGCAGATGCATATTTTGCACATGCTTTGCTACGCTTTTGTGGAGATCCCTGAGCTGCGTGCCTGAAATTGTGCCGATGTGGGGTTGCCGGCCACCCGCGCAGCCCTAAGCTCTTACATTCTGCTCTAACCTTCATCTCATTTTATGTCCGAAAACGATCCAGATTATCCTCAGCGCGGGGGTGGAAGCGGTGAACCTCCGGTGAACTGGAGGGCGATTTTGTTGCTGCTGATTTCTGCGTGTCTCGTCGGAGGAGCCATTATTTGGCGGAGTCCGGCCCAGTCTCAGGAAAATCTCACCTACAGTGAGTTCAAGAAGAAGGTCACTGCCGGTCTCATCGTGAAGACGAAGCCGTTGGAGTTGGTGACCGATCCGACGGGGACGATGGAGTATTTGGCGGGATCGTATCGGAAGACAGAGGATGCGCCTCCAATGCGATTTAAAACGCAGGTGAATCTGAGTTTTGAGCGGGATTTGTCGAAGTACCTGCAGGAGCAGGGCATTGATGTCGATGTACGCACGGAATCTTCGGTGATGACTTCGACGATTGTGGGGCTGTTGCCGGCGATTTTGGTCTTCACGGTTTTGTTCATTTTATTCCGGCAACAGATTCGGATGGCGGGTCGGGGGGCGATGAGTTTTGGGAAATCAAAGGCTCGGATGTTGTCGCGTGAGCGGAACAAGGTGACGTTCAAGGATGTGGCTGGAGTTGAGGAGGCGAAGGAGGAGGTGCAGGAGATTGTGGAGTTTCTGCGTGATCCGAAGAAGTTTCAGAAGTTGGGCGGACGGATTCCCAAGGGCATTTTGATGGTGGGATCTCCCGGGACTGGGAAGACCTTGTTGGCTCGTGCGATTGCGGGGGAAGCAGATGTCCCCTTCTTTTCAATTTCAGGCTCAGACTTCGTGGAAATGTTTGTTGGGGTGGGGGCGAGCCGAGTGCGGGATATGTTTGAGCAGGGGAAACGGAGTGCGCCTTGCTTGATTTTCATCGATGAAATTGACGCGGTGGGGCGTCATCGCGGGCATGGTCATGGGGGCGGTCACGATGAGCGTGAGCAGACCTTGAACGCGTTGTTGGTTGAGATGGACGGTTTTGACACGCAAGAGGGGGTGATCATTATCGCTGCGACGAATCGGCCGGACGTTTTGGATCCGGCGTTGTTGCGACCGGGGCGATTTGACCGTCAGATCACGGTGGCCTTGCCGGATGTGAATGGGCGCGAGGAGATTCTTCGGGTGCATGCGAAGAAGGTGAAGTTGGCGGACGGGGTGGAGTTGGCGGTGATTGCGCGTGGAACGCCTGGGTATTCTGGGGCGGAGTTGGCGAATGTGATGAATGAGGCGGCGTTACTCGCTGCGCGGCGAGGGTTAAAGGCGATTACGAATGCGGAGTTGGAGGAGGCGCGTGATAAGGTGCGTTGGGGCAAGGAGCGGCGTTCGTTGGCGATGAGCGCTAAGGAGAAGGAGAACACGGCGTATCACGAGGCTGGCCATGCGTTGCTCTCGCTCCTGACAAAGGATTCTGATCCCCTGCATAAGGTCACCATCATTCCGCGCGGACCTTCGCTGGGTTCGACCATGTACCTTCCAAAGGAGGATAAGTACACGTTGCGCAAGAACGAGTTGCTGGATCGGTTGGTGATGATTATGGGCGGTCGGGTGGCGGAAGAGATTGTGTTTGGTGATGTGACCAACGGGGCTCGCGGAGACATCAATCAAGCCACCAACATCGCTCGCCGGATGGTCTGTGAGTGGGGGATGAGCGATAAGATGGGGATGGTTGAGTATGGCGAGCACGACGAGCACGTGTTCCTCGCTCGCGACATGGGACGCAGCGGGAGAAACTATTCCGAGTCGACGGCTCAATCCATTGACGCGGAGGTGCGTCGGTTGTGTGACGACGCCTACGCGCGAGCGACCGACTTGCTGGTCAAGAACCGCGAGAAACTGGAGCTGATTGCGAAGGCGTTGCTCGAGTACGAGACGCTGTCGGCTGACCAAGTCCGAGAGCTGATTGATACCGGCAACATTTCGAACCCACCGACTCCGCCGCGTCCGCCGAGTGAGCCGCCGCCATTGAAAGTTCGAACGGAGTCCTCCGTTTCGGAGCCGGTGGGTGAGTTGCCCCCTGGTCTTTCTGGCGCTCCCGCGTAGATATTGAATCGGTTTACGCGCCTGCATTCATCAAACTGGGTGCTGGGATGAATCATACGTGAATGTCTGACGGAAAATCTCCAATCAGTCTGGGAGCTTCCTCTGCTGAGGGCGAGGTGTCTCCACCAAGCGTGAGAAACGGTGGCTCAGAGAGTAAGAGGGGGGCGATGGAGGAGATTGGTAAAATTTCCTTGGAGGTTTTGGGACTGTTGCCGGTGACGGCGACGCGTGTGCTCCACTTGTGGTCTGGACGCGGGGCGCTTGCCTTGAAGGCTCGGCTCCGGAACCCATCGATCGAGTTTACCTGTGCAGATTGGGATGAGGAACCAACGGAGAGTTCGACCCGCTTTGCGAGTGAGGTGTATCGCGCTGATCCGGAGTTGCTTGTGGTGGAGAAATCCGCGGACTGGTCTGAGCGGTACGATGCGGTGATTCTGGATTTTGGTTGGGAGAAAGCGAGGCGCCCCGAGGCATTGATTCGGGCTGCGGCTGGAGTGGTAGCGGAGCGGGGTGTTTTGATTGTTCGCCAGGCGAATGGTTCGAACTGGTGGGTGGTGGCTGACTTGCTGTCGGGCTCATGGGGGGAGACTGGGTCGGTCTCTCGGGGGCCGTATTTCAGTTCGTCGTGTGTGCGTTCTTGGATTGAGGGGAGCGGCCTTCAGGTGATGGGTGTGCTGGGAAAGAAGGGGCGACCGGAGGTTCCCGAGTTTGCGCGATCGGTGGGAGTTGCGGCCACGTCGCCGGATTTGTTGCTGGAGGAACGGGTTTGGCGTGGCGTAAAGGCCCGAGAAACTGAGCGGATGCACGTTGCGTTCTTTTCAGGAGGGGCGCGGGGGTGTGAGGACCGCATTCGCGCTTGGGTCGGCGCGTTATCCACGGTGGCGGGAGTTTCGGTTTCGGTGTTTGAGGGACGCATGCAGTTGCCCAAGGTGGCGCCGGGCGTGAGAAAGGTGCTCGTACTGCACCGGTTCTTTCCGGGGACTGAAGCGGAGTGCGTGCGGGTACGTCAGGAGGTCAGGAAGTTGGGCTGGGCGCTGGTGCTTCTTTTGGATGAACACCCAGACGACTTGCCGGAAGCCCTTCGGAAAGAGGGTGGGTCCGTGTCGTTGGAGATGGTGAAGTTCTGTGATGGGGTGATTTGTGCGGGAGAAGTGTTAACGGGTCTCGTGGGAGACACTGCGGCTGAGGTGAAGGTTTTTGAGGACGGTCTCATGGAGTTGCCGGTGATGGTGCCGCGCGATGCGTCGAAGCCGTTCATCTACCTGACGGGACTAGGTGAGACGGGCGCTGGGCATCCTTGGATTGAGGAGATTGAGCGGGTCTTGTTGAGAAATCCGAGTGCGACGCTGTTGATGGATGAGTGCCGATCGGTGTTTGATGCGGTAAAGGTTGATAATAAGCGATTCGTGGAGCGGGAGGGCGGCGATTCAGGCGCATCCTTCATCCACTGTTCGATTGCGATTTTGGGTGGCGAAACGGGGGACGGGGGGCGTGGGTTGGGGCGCCCGTTCCTTCGGGCGGCCTCGTACGGGATGGGGTGTGTTGCAGCGGGCTCGGGCTACGAGGGGATTGTGAAGCACGGGGTCACGGGGGCGCTGGTTGGCAGTGCGGGTGGCTTTGGTGAGGCACTGGAAATTTTGATTCGCGAACCGGTTCGCTGCGTAGCCATGGCGCGTGCCGCGCGTGCGTGGGTGAGCGAGAACCGGATGCTGTCCCGAACGATGTCAGATCAAGTGGCTTGGCTGAGAAACGTCGCCGCCCGAGGAGAGCTTTCGCGTGAATCGGCTGAGACGCTGGGTCTTGCGTGATGAGTCAGCGAACGTGCAGGTGAATGTTCACTTGAGGCGAAGGTGAGCGGTTAGTCCCTTTGCTAGGTGTTCTGCCGCAGGGAGGTGGAGCGGAAGTACGAGCGCCGGAACAAGGCCGCCCACGATGAGAAGCCCGATGACGAAGGCGAGGGGCCATCGTTCTCTGGGAAGCGCGTCGGGCACTTCGTGAACGTGTTTTGGGAGTGCACCGAGAAACAAGGTTTGGAAAACCCGCAGGATGTGAATCGCGTTGAGGGCCGTTGCGAGTGGCAGGAGAAGTCCCAGCAGCGGGTGGGCTTCGAGGGCGCCGTGGAAGAGGAGATCTTCCGCGCAGAAGTCGAGGGTTCCCGGGAGGCCGACGAGGGCGAGTCCGCAGATGAGAAAACACGTAGCGAGCCTCGGTGTTTTTGAGGCGAGTCCGAGAGGGGATTGTGGGGCGCGAGCCTCGGCAACGCGGGTTTCAACGGAACGCAGAATGGTGAGCAATGCGGTGGAAGCGAATGACACGACGGTCCAGTGGAGGAGTGCTCCTGCGCCGCCCTCCCGAGTTGCGGTGGCAATGCCTGCGAGAATGAAGGCGGACTGGCTGAGGCAGACGAAACCGACGACGCGCCGCGGGTTGCGGTCGGCGAAGGCGCGGAGGCTGGCCAGAAGTGCGGTAACTAGCGCAGCGTCTCCGATGAGGCGTACGGCTTGGGCGCCGGATTCATTGAAACCACTGAGGCTTGCCTTGCAGACCAGCACGGCCCCAAGGTGTCCATTGAACCACAGATTGGCTGCCGCAAGATTTGTGTTTTCAAATGGTTTTGACGCAAGAGGGAGAAAGGGGAAAAGGCCTTTCCGGAACATGACCGCTGCGAGGAGGAGCAAAACGCCCAGAGTAGAAAGCTCAGGAACGACTCCACTGGCGTCTGGGTGCATGGTCAGCGATGCTGCGGCCACGCTGATGCCGCTGAGGAGGAAACCGGTGAGGAAGGTCCGAGGATGTTCGAGTGGGCCGAACATGCCGGCTAGGAAAGGTATCCCGGTTCCCCACCATCCAATCACAAACACGAGAGGGTGCGCTGCTGCTGTCGCGGTGAGGGTGGAGAGAGACAGTAGCAGGAGGCCTGCGTTACAGGAGCCGCGGGACTCTTGGGTGGGGCTCGTTAACAAGGTGAGGAAAGTGACGACGGCGAATGTCGTCATCGTAATTGCATTGAGAACATCGACTTTTAGCCACGGGATTAAAGGATCCGTGAACGCATGTGTAGGCGCGTTGATACAGGAGTTGGCGGCGAGTCCGAGGCACAGCGCACAGAGGAGGGATGCGGTTGCTGCCGCGGTTCGGGATGGTGCGCCCGACTCGAGATTTTTTGAAACGATGGCTCCCGTGAGGAGCGCGAGAAGTCCGGTGGAAACCCATGGAACAGTGGCGGGATTCATGGAGAGTTGGTCTAGAGTTAACGGGGGTTGCCTGGTTCGAGAGCGGCGAGGGTTCGGGCAAACCAGGTGACGGGAGTGAGGATGAATCGATCCACGATGGCGTCATAGAATCCGCGGCCGAGGGCGACGCGGTAGAGCCAGATTTGTACGGTGCGCGGCAAGATGGATTCGTAATGCTCGCCGGTCGGTGAGCGGTGCCCGCCTGCCGCCGCATGAATACGGTGATGGTCGCGAAGCATGGAAGGAGTTCGCAGCAGTTGGAGAGTCCGTAGAAGTGCGTGGCTGCACAGGTGGAACATGGCGAAGTGCGTCCATCCGAGGCCGATTTCAACAAAAATGAGTCCGACCTGTGTTTGTGCCGCATAGGCGAGGGACGTTTTTGCGTCTGCACAGGTTCGATGAACGAGGGTGCTGAGTAATGCGGTGGTCGCTCCGATGAAGATGACAAGGCTGGAGGTGATGCTGGAGGAGACAATGAGAGGCTGGACGCGAAGTAGGAGATAGGCGCCGGCGTGGATGGAGATAGCGCCGTAAAAAATCGCACTTGAGGGGGTTGGCCCTTCCATCGCGCGCGCGAGCCATCCGCAGAAAGGACCCTGCGCTGATTTTCCGCTGGCGGCGAAAATCAGCAGGATGGTCATTGCCACTGCGACTGGGCCGTCGATGCGCGCGGTGAAACTCGGCCATGTTCCAGAAATCATGCCGTTCCAATCGGAAGCACCGAAGGTGTGGTGGGAAAGGAATACTGCGATGAGAAGTCCTAAATCGGCGATGCGATAGGTTCCGAAGACGCGCAGAGCGTTCTTTGCGGGATCGCGGCGGTACTGGAAAAAGCCGATGAGCAGGACGGAGGTGATACCGACGATTTCCCATCCGGCGATGAGGAGGTCGAGGGAGTTTGCGGTGAAGAGCAGTAGGCTGCCGAAGGTGAAGAGATGGAGCAGGAGGAAGAATCGGAAGAAACCCGGGTCACGGTGGAGGTAACGTGCAGAGAATGCTCCGACAGTTCCGGACAGCATGGCGGTGAGCATGACAAGGGGCATTGCGAGCTTGTCGATGCGGAAGCTCAGTGGGAACCCGTAGTGACCGATTGAGAACCAGTTGCCTGGCTGCGCCGTCAGCACGCCTGAGTCACTTGAAAGCACTCGCCACAGTAATATGGTGCAGAGGATGTTGATGAAGATGGAGGTTGCACTCGTGACTCGGGTAACGAATTTCTCTGTCAGTTGAAATCCGAGAAACCAAAGCGTCCCGAAAAGGAGGACGACACATCCGGGAGTTGTGAGGAGAGCGAGGATCAGATGGGAGGAGTCCGGATTCATGCGGCGGGGTTTTGGCGAGAGGGTTGAATCTGCACGGGGGGCAGGTGTTCGGCGCGCCCTTGGAAGTAGGTGTGCGAGTTGGGGAACTGTGCAAGCCCACTGAAATCCTCATCACGGAAGGGCTCGAATGTGCCGTTTCTGAAGACGTGCAACTGACCGTCTTCTGGATCCATGGTGGCCATTCGAATCCATTGATTGAAAAGAAACTGGCTCAGCTCGGGATTGGAACGGATGGTGGCGAGAACGCGTTCAGGGGTTGATTCGACCACAAATAAAATGCGGACAGGCTCATGGATTTCAACGGTTTGCACGGGCAGTCCGGTTCTGAGGTCGCCTTGGTATCCATTCATGACTCCGACCAAGCCACTGATGTTGTGGGGAAGCTTTGTGCCGCTTCCGTACCGCTCGTTGTCGACCGTTGAAAAGTAGTACTCGAGGCTGATTCCCCCACACACGGGAATGACGGCGCCAAGAACGCGCGCGAGTCCCTGATTGGTGGGGTCAAGGGTCGCGTCGTACGTGATAAGGAACGCGCGGCGATCCAGGAAAAGACCGCGCGTAACTTCGCGCCGGCCCACGATGGCGACGGCGTTGGTGCAGTGTCCGTACTCGGGCCGGGGTTCACCAATATGCTCGGAGCGTTCCTGAACATGGCGTAACGCGCTTCGACTGGTGCGCTTGTTCGCGGCTACGGGAAAGCGTCGGCAGCGTTCCAGCGCATTCTGTTGGCGTGCGAGGTCGATCGTCTTCTTGATTTGGTCGAAGTCCTCACGATGCGTTTCCGGGAGAAGCTCTGTGTCAAAATACTCCACCTCTTCGCTGCAGGTATCGTGGTAGCCTCCGAGAAACCAAGTGTCTGCGGGGATATGAATTCCGCGCGTTTCGAGTTCTGACCGCACTTCCGGACGGTTTGCGATCAGCGCAAAAAGGCGGGCATTGGGCGCGCCAGTCCTTCCTCCGCAAGCGCCACAGCAGTAGGCGGACTCGTAGGGGTTATTCAGGCTGGTTGAACCGTGTCCTAGCACGATGACGAGTCGTGCGTGATTTTGGTGTAGTCCCGCTGGTCCCAGCACAGCCGCTACCCGATCGGCTTGCTCTGAAGTTGAAAAGCCGTCGAGCAGGCCGGTGGTGGCATCGCGAGATTCTTGGTCCTGGCGCATGAAGGTCAGTTCTGTTTTGGGTGTCGGGAGGAAAAGGCGGTTCAGTGCTGTGCTGATTCGCGAATAGGCGTGGGGGGTCAGCACGCGGAGCAGGAGCGGGAAGATGCTGAAGAAGCCGAGGCATGCCGTGCTGAACCATCCACGAATGAGGGTTTTGGATGAGATGGATCCGTTTCTGGCGAGTAGTGCCCATGCGCGCCGAAGATTTGTTCGGAATCCGAGCGTCGATGCTTCTTTGTCGACCGCTTTCTCTCGAACTTGGTGAGCGGGTTTGACGACGACGGGGCAGAGGGAAACGCCTGATGCGTCGTCGATACCGGCGTAATCGATGGCCATTCCGAAAAATCCGGCTGCGCCGATGGTGTCCACGGAAGAATCGAGTTCCTCGATGGCGCGACGGAACGATTCCTCTCGTTCGTCGATACAGCACATCACTTGGGCGGTTGGGCGCCGGGTAATGTGCGGTGAGGTGATGCCCTTTCGGTGAGTGCCTAGTGGGTTGAGGATCAGTCGTTCGTGATGTCGTTCATAGGCAAGGTGGAGGATGCGCCGGCGTTCAAGTTCATCGAAGACAGCGATTTCTCGTGTGAGAGCATCGAAGGCGGGTTGCGGAAGGTCGCGAAGTTTCTCGGAGGTGAAACCAAGGATTTGTGCTGTGTCGAAGAGACGCGCGACGGGGGCGAGAGGATGGTGGAGAGCATTGTTTTTGAGTGGTTCTCGCCATGAGCTGGCGCTTCCGCGGATGTTTTCGAGGGCGACGGCGGTGTACGTCAGACGAAGGGCGATGAACTCGAGGATTGAGCAACGAACGCGATCGTGGGGCGCGAGCGAAGGTTCATTTTCCAGCATATGCACCATGCCAGCCCAGCCTGGGAGTGCGAGAAGCTCTGCGGTTAGAAAGTCATCCCATTCGGCATCAGGGACTCCAAGGCGATCCAACATTTCCAAGCAGACCTCGTGTGCCTTCAAACTAAGGCGGGATTGACGCCCAAACTCGCGTTTCATGCCGTCGAGGTGGCGAGGAAAGAGGGCGGGACTCTGGCTCATGATGCTGCGAGAACATTCGAGTAGTCCTTTGTCGCGATCGGGCATCGGCCAGTAGGCTATGCCCTGGTCTAAATAAGCGCCTGTGAGGCGGATCAGCGGCGGGTGGACGATATCGTCCAGAACAATGCCATGGGTTTCTGCGACGCTCTCTGCAGGGCGCCGGGGAAGCGTCGGCGTTGGTCTCTGAGCCGGTGGCAGGCGGTCGGAGCAAACGTGCCACAGCGCGCTTGGTGAGTCGTTTTCGAGAGCTGACAGGATGTGTGCGGGAAGGTCAGCGCGGAACCGCTGGTTGAGGCGACATTCGTCAAGAAGCCATTGGATGTTCAGTCCGTTAACGCGACTGACACCTTGAACGAGGAGCGCCTGGCGGAGGGACCGACGGGTGAGGTTAGACAAGATGTGTAGGTCGGGCTCGGCGGCGAGAACCAAACGGATGTCCGAGGCTGTGATCCGTCCATTTTCTATTTGGGTGCGATATGTTTCTTCGGGGAGAAAAGGCTCAGCGTGGTGAATGGAAGCTGCTTTTGCTACGGCAGTTTCGAAGGGGATGTCCTGAAAGGCGTGGAGAGTGTTGTGGTGGACAAAAACTCCGATGGGCCCCTGGGTTGGGAGGAGATGTGCGGCGTGATGAACCGCATGGTGCAGACGAACGACTCTCTGGTTTTGGCCGTCCGGCGAGGGTTTATGGGTTGGCTCCATCGACTCCGAAGTATGAGGGGCTTGCGTCGAGGGGGTATCCCTCGCACACGGGGTTTGGATAGCCGATGTGGGGGGAGCCTGCCGAAGGGGGGATTTTTAGCCTTCTGGCGGGATACTCGGGAGAGCGGTGATTCGGCTCAATGAATGCCGCAAAACGCATTTGTGGCACATGAACAATCCATCGCTTGAAGTCGCTGGGGAGGAGTTGGTTCCGGTAGGTAGTCTTTCCGGAATGGTTCGGTATTTGAGGGATGATCTACCGTCGGGATTTCTGGTTTTCCTGATTGCGTTACCGTTGTGCTTGGGAATTTCAGTAGCGAGTGGGTGTCCGGCGGTGGCGGGAATTTTGACGGCGGTGATTGGCGGGCTGTTGACGCCTTTTGTCAGCAACTCGGAGTTGACCATCAAGGGGCCGGCGGCGGGGATGATTGCGATTGTGCTGGGGGCGGTGACGGCGTTTACCCCCGAGGTTGGGGGTGGGGTGGATGGTGGGGCGGTCGAAGGGTACCGGAAGATGTTGGGTGTGGCGGTGGTTGCGGGTGGGCTTCAGGTGTTGCTGGGGGCGTTTCGACTCGGGGTGTTGGGAGAGTTTTTCCCGCTAGCGGCTGTGCACGGGATGCTTGCAGCGATTGGGGTGATTATTATTTCGAAGCAGGCGCATGTTGTTCTTCTGGGGGTTCCGATGAAGGGAGAACCCTTTCACTTGCTGGCTGCGATTCCGGAGAGTTTTCGAAGGATGGATCACACGGCGGGGATGATTGGTTTGGTGGGGGTTGCGATTTTATTCGTGCGCCCGTGGTTGAAGTCGAAATTGGCGCAGAGGGTGCCGGGTCCTATTTGGGTGCTTCTATTTGGGGTGCCTGCCGCGATGGCGCTGGGCGTTCCAGAGCGGCAGTTGGTTCATTTGCCGAGTCAGATCACTGGGGCGCTCACGGTGCCCGACTTTTCGGGGGTGTGGACCGGCGAGGGGATAAAGTGGGTGGTGATGTTCGCGATGGTGGGGAGTCTGGAGTCGTTACTGAGCGCGAAGGCGATTGATTTGATCGATCCGTGGAAGCGAAAAACGGATTTGAACAAGGATCTGCTTGCGGTGGGGATTGCGAACACGGTTGGGGCTTTGATTGGGGCGCTGCCGATGATTAGCGAGATTGTGCGTTCGTCCGCGAATCGCTCGAATGGCGCGAAGACACGGTGGGCCAACTTTTTTCACGGGCTGTGCTTGTTGGTGATGGTCGCGGTGGTGCCGGGGCTGTTGAACCACATCCCGTTATCGGCTTTGGCAGCGATGCTGGTGTTCACTGGGTTCAACTTAGCGTCGCCGAAAGAGTTCTTTCACATGTACCACACGGGCCGCGGGGAGTTTGTGGTGTTTTTAACGACCTTGGTGGTGACGTTGGCGACGGATCTTTTGGTGGGGATTGGTGCCGGCGTGTTGATGCAGTGGGTGGTGCTGCCGGGCGCGTTGGCGGGCAACCCGTTTCGAGCGCGGTGCGAGGTGAGTCCGCAGGGTGCGGACGGCATTCTTCGGGTGGTTGTGCGCGGGGCGTTGATGTTTAGCAACTGGATGTCGTTTTCACGGCAACTCGGGGCGTGGGATGGCGGGCTGGTGTTGGATGTCAGCGGAGTCGAGGTGCTGGACCACTCGGTGATGAAGCGCTTAGCGGAGTTACAGGAGAGTTCGGCCGATGCGGGACGGGTTTTCCGGTTGGAGGGACTGAATCAGCTGCGCGCTGTTTCGAGCGATCCCTTGGCGGAACGCCGAGCTCGGGAGTGAGCCGATTTCCTCTGATGAGTGGATGGCGCTTGGCATTGCGCTTTCCGATTGAAGGGCTGGATTGATTGCTATGGGATTCTCCCTCCGAAGGTAAACTTAACGTTATGAAATCCATCCTCTCAGTTTCTGTTTCAGCTGCGTTTGCGGCTGTGGTTCTCACGTGTTCATCGGTTGTTCAGGCGGCGCCTGTTTATGAGTTTTCTCCGAGCTTCATCAAGCCCCCTGCCGGCAAGGAAACAATTGGAAACGGGCACGGCGAGATTCAGGTGGATTCGAAGGGAAACATCTATGTGAGCGTGGAGGGACAGCCAGAGGGCGGGCTGCAGGTCTATTCTCCGAAAGGTGAGTATGTAAAAAACCTCAAGTTGCCTGCTTCTCTTCATGGGTTCTCCATTCGGAAGACGGCAGAGGGCGAGTTTATTTACGGAGCGGTGCTCGGTCAGGAGAAGGTCATCAAAGCGACCTTGGAAGGGGATATTGTGCTGGAGATTCCGAAGACGGCGTTTCCGCCGGATAAGGCAGATGCGGTTTCCCTCACCAAAAAGGACGGGACGCGGGTGAGCGGGGTGAGTCCGGTGGATGACGGCAAGAACTGGAAGATTTCTGATGGGAAGGGTGGCCAGATCACCGTGGCGAAGGACGAAGTTGGGAAGGACGTGGAGGTGACGTTGAAGGATGGGAGCAAGGTGAAGGCTTCCGATATCAAGCGTGAAGCGGACTCTGTGACGGTGGTTGCCGGCGGCAAGGAGCGAAAGATTGCCCTCTCGGATATTGCGAGCGGGAAAGACGGTAAGCCGGCGATTACGGAAAAGTCGTCGTTGTCGCGGTCGTCGCTGAAGCTGACGAATGCGGATTGTGCGCCGAATGGCGACATTGTGGTGGTCGACGGGTACGGTGCGAACTGGATCTTTGTTTTCGACAAGACGGGCAAAATTAAATCGACCTTTGGTGGGAATGTTGAGCCATACAAGTTGTCGAACACGCACAAGGTGCACGTGGATACGCGGTTCTCACCGGCGAAGCTTTTTCTGTGCGATCGTGGAAATAATCGGATTGCGCACACTGAGCTGGATGGCTCTGGTTTCAAGGTGATTGCGACGGATATGCGTCGTCCTTCATCCGCGTCGTTTCACGGCGATTATGTCGCCATAGCTGAGATTGCCGGCCGGGTATCTGTGTGGGACAAGGATGGCAAGATGGTTGCGGAACTGGGGGTGAACGACACGAAGGGGCAGTCGAATACTCCGGGAGTGGAGCCCAAGGATTGGCGCGATAACGTGGTGACCTCGCCGCACGGGATTACGTTTGATGCGACGGGGAATATTATGGAGACCGAGTGGAACAAGTTCGGTCGCGTGTTGCGCTGGAACCGCAAGTGAGTGTTGGTCTTTCGATTGCCTTAGGCTGCGCGAGGTTGCGTCGCGCGGTCTTGGGTTTGGTTTTTGGGGGAGCCTTACTGGCTCCCCTGATGCTTTTTGCGCACACGAATGACGTGGTGCTGATGCGGATTGTTCCGGAGGGACGCGGCGAGGCGGGGAAGGTTTGGATGGAGGTCACGATTGATGCGTCGGCGCATCCGGTGTTGCGGCACGTGGAGAATCCTGTGCGGATGGTTGCGGAGAGTGTTTTTGTGGTGGATGGGCGGGGGCGCACAGCGCCGCTGTCCGCTTCGGCTCTTCAGCAGAGCACGTTGGAGGTTCGCACGGGCGGCGATGTTCCTTCGTCGTGTCCGGTGCCGATGATTCCGGAGCCGGGGGAACCGCCGTCGGAGTGGATGACGGCGCGGTGGCGCCTGTCGGAGGTGGAGTTGCCGGCACGATTGACGGTTTCGAAGGAGAGCAAGTTGAACGTGCTGCTTTGGGTTGCGGGTGAGGGGGATATGGAGGCTGCTCCGGGTTGGGGTTGGATTTCCGGGGATGTTTCGAGTGGGCCGGTTCCGTTCCCTGAGAGCCGGTTTAGGATGACTCCCGCGATCGGGATTTCTGTGGGGATTGCGCTGATGGGATTGGGGTTAAACGGGTTTGTATTGGTCAGACGCAAAGCATTGTTTGGCCGCATGCCTCCCCAGAGCTGAGGGCATAGCGACAATTTGCCACCCATTCAGATAAGTGGACTTACACTTACCGCTTTGACTCGCTCGTTAAAGTGGCGTTTCGTTGTCTTGTTTTAAGCGCAATCCCCCATGAAAAGTCTCAAATCACTTGGAATCATCATTTTTCTGCCAATCAGCAATCTCCTCCCAGCGTCTGGCTATGCGCAGGGAGTGGCTGCGGCGCCTGTGTTGAATACGACGTGTCCAGTTAGCGGGAAGCCTGCGAATCCCGGAATCACGGCTGAATACGAGGGAGTGCGCTATGCGTTTGCGGAGGAGGCTTGCAGACAGAAGTTTCTGAAGGATCGCGAGGCGAGCCTTTACCACAAGCTCGGGGGTAAGGCCGCAATCGATGCGGCGGTGGAGCTTTTTTATACGAAGGTATTGGCGGATGTTCGGATAAAGCACTTTTTCGATGACGTGAACATGAGCAAACAGCGGCGTCGGCAAAAGGAGTTCCTTTCCGCAGCGTTTGGCGGACCGGTCCCCTACGCGGGGAAGGACATGCGCAAAGCGCATGCGAATCTGCCCGGCTTGAATGAGACGCATTTCAATGCGGTGGCGGAGAATCTGCAGAAAACCCTGGAGGAGTTGAAGATTTCGAAGGAGTTGATCGGGCAGGTCATGACGATTGCTGCGAGCACGAAGGACGATGTCCTGAACAAGCCGAGGCAGTAGGGCGCTGACGCTTGTGCGAATGCTGAGCACAGGGATGGGACGCAGGTCTCGTTCCTGTGCTCGTTTTGCGTTTGGTGGAAACATTGAGTCTCTCAATGAAGCGAACGTTTTTTTCAACTCTTCGCGATTGGGGAAACGGTTTAGGTTGAAACGCATGCGGTACGAAATGTTGCTGGTTATCGGTTGGATGCGGATGGCTCGGTGGGGAGCTTGTCTGACCTTGTGTTTGGCTTGGGTGCTTTCCGGCGTTTGTGCGGCCGCGGAGGTATCCCCGGGGGCGGAGGTTCCTGCGGTGCTGCGTGACTGGAAGGGCTGGGTGTTGGGCGGCAGACCGTCGGGGCTTTCCCCGTACAACGATGCTTCGCGGGTTGAGCCGCTTTGGTGGGAGGGATGTTCTTTGAAGGCCGAGGCGGCGCAGGCGGTTTTTGAGTTGAAGGTGCGCGTGTTTGGTGACGCATGGTTGCGATTGCCGGGAGGGATGGCGCATTGGCCGGAGGCAGTGACGGTGGATGGAGCGAAAGCGCCCATTCTCGAGCACGAGGGCTGGCCGTGCGTTCGACTGTTGTTCAACCCACAACCGGCGGGTGCTGCTGGATCGAGCGCGAGTGTCTCGTCGGCAGAGGGAGGGGGTGTGGGGGGGGGCTTCCATCGCGTGGAAGGTGTGATTCGGTATGGGAGTATGCCTCAACGGTTGGCAGTTTCGGGGGACGTTGGGTTACTTGACCTAGTGGTGGGGGGGCAGCGGGTGGAGGTTCCGGTTTGGGAGGGGGCCGATCAGGTGTGGTTGCGACGCACGGCAGTGGAGAAAACGTTGGGGACGGATTCGCTGTCGGTGCAGGTGGCTCGATTGGTTGAGGATGGGCAGCCCGTGTGGTTGCGCACACAAGTGGACTTGAGTGTGGGTGGACGAAGCCGCGAGGAGGTGTTGGGGACGCTGTTGCCCGAGGGGTGGAAACTGTCGCGACTGGAGAGTCGGCTTCCGGTGGCCGTGGATCCGGCGGGGCGTCTCAAGGTTCAAGCGCGTGCGGGGAAGTGGACGGTGGTAGCCGACGCGTTTCGCGTGGATGACGTGAAGGAATTGCGGTTTGCGAAGGAGGCCAAGCCACTGGTTGAGAGGGAGGTGATGGGGATGAAAGGTAAACCAGATTTTCGGGTGATTGAGTTTGAAGGAGGGGAGCCGGTTGATTCGTCTCAGGTGAAGTATCCGGACGCATGGAAAGGCGTCTCACTGTTTCAATGGAATACGTCG
>JBIIXW010000179.1:0-5408 GCA_044347165.1 Chthoniobacteraceae bacterium | reverse complement strand
TTTCCTCGCAGCCGCGCTGGGGAAAATTGCCGACCCAGGCTCGCTCATGGCCGCCATCCAAAACTACCACCTCGTCCCGTGGGCCGCCTCCGAACACCTCGCCCATATCCTCCCGTGGTGCGAACTCTTCGGCGCCATCGCCCTGTGGATTCCGCGTTACCGTGCCGCCGCCCCCCTCCTCCTCGCAGCACTCCTCACCACCTTCCTCGGGGCCCTCATCGCCGCAAAGGTGCGCAACCTCGACATCTCCTGCGGTTGCTTCGGCTCCGTGAACGCCGCCAACTCCGTCGCAAAACAAATCCGCCTCGACGTCCTCCTCCTCGCCGGATCGCTCCTCCTCTTGCGCAGAGAGTTGCAATCCTCGCAGTCCGAAAAATAAACCGCCCAGCGCGCACAAGACATTTACACTTCAGACCACTCCCTGAAGCGGTCAAACTCAGCGCATGGATCTCTACACCGGCGGTTATTTTGAAACCAACGCCTTCCTCCTGCCCGAAGGCATCCTCATCGATGCACCAGAAGGCTCCGCTGCGTGGCTCAAGAAAAAAGGAATCCGCCTGAAAACCCTGCTACTCACACACGGCCATATCGACCACCTCTGGGACGCCGCAGAAATCGAGGCCGAACATCAATGTCGCGTTCTCTTCCACGCGGAAACCTTGCCCATGGCGCAGGACGGAGATTTCTTCAAAAAGTTCGGGATGCCTTGGTCCCACAAAGCCCTCGCGGGCGGTGAAATCATCCCCGGCGACGCCACGACCTCCATCGAAGGAATCCCGTTCGAGTGCGCTTACGTCCCTGGTCACTGCCCCGGATCCCTGTGCTTCATCCGTCACGAAACAAAAGAGGTCTACGGTGGAGATGTGCTCTTCGCTGGGGGCGTCGGGCGCTGGGACCTGCCGGGAGGTGATCGGGACCTTCTCCTCGAAGGAATCCGCCGCAAACTGTACGCACTTCCCGATGATTACCGAGTCCACCCCGGCCACGGTCCGTCCACCACCATCGGGATCGAGCGACGCACCAATCCCTACACCTACCCCCCCAACCTCTCGCTGCCCCCCCGCATGAGACTCTTTCTCCTCTCCATCCTCCTCATCGTCAGCGGCGCCAACGCCGCCGCCGCTCCTACTGCGAACGCACTCCACGCGTGGTACACCCCCGAAACCCTCAAAACACAGGGGGCCTCGATTACCGCATGGGATAATGCCGCAACCACGTCGCAGCGCGCGCTCACCCGTATCGTTGGTCGCCCCAGAGCCCACCGCGTCGAAACCACCTCCGGCGTCAAAACCGTCCTCCGCCTCGACGGCGCGTCCTCCCTCTGGCAGGCCGCATCCGATTGGGGAACCTTGACCGGCCCACGCACCGTTGTCGCCCTCGCCCGCATTGCGCCCGAAGCCAACGGCACCCTCCTCGACGGCAGCACTCGCACGGGAAGTACCCCCATTCAACGCGCCAACGGAACCTGGTCCACCACTGCCACCACCGAACCAGAGCCCATCACCCACAAATGGCACATCCACACCTTCGTTTTTGAGAACGAAAACACGCCCCTCGGCGGCCTCATCGTCGGTGCCAACGTCGCCACCCGCGATCCCCTCGCCTGCGACATCGCCGAGATCCTCGTCTTCCCAAAAGCCCTCTCCTGCACCGAACTTGACGATACCAAAGCCTACCTCCGCGCCAAGTGGGGCACCCCCACCGACCTGCCGCCGGCCCAACAACCACAACCCCAGCGCCTCTCCGACGACCCGCGCATCTTCCGAACCACCCTCAGAAAACACGGCGCCGACGGTGTCAACACCTACCGCATCCCCGGCCTTGCCACCACCCCCACCGGCACCCTCATCGCCGTCTTCGACGCCAGAAACCGCAATGGAGCCGACCTCCCCGGTGACATCGACGTCGGCATGATGCGGTCGACCGATAACGGCAACTCGTGGAGCCCCCTCCAACGCATCATCGACTTCGACGCAACCTCCCCTGACGCCAAAGGTAATGGCGTTGGCGACCCCGCCGTCCTCGTCGATCAACGCACCGGCACCATCTTCGTCGTTGCCCTCTGGTCCCACGGCCCTCGCGCATGGTTCGGCAGCGGACCCGGCCTCGAACCTCACGAAACCGGACAACTCGTCCTCGTCAAAAGCACCGATGACGGTCTCACGTGGTCCGCTCCCATCAACCTCACGCGTCAGGTCAAAAATCCCGCATGGCGCCTCTGTTTCAATGGCCCTGGAAATGGCATCCAACTCCGCGATGGCACCCTCGTTTTCCCCGCGCAGTTCAAGGAGAGTGTGAAACTGCCCGACGGCAAGGAACAGGCCGCCGCTCACTCGTGCTTCGTCGCCAGTCAGGACGGTGGCGAGACCTGGAACATCTCGCCCGCCGCGATCCCAACCAACCCGCAAACCAGCGAAAGCAGCATCGTCCAACTCGCCGACGGCGCCCTGCTCCTCAGCATGCGCAACGAATCTCGTGCCGGAGTTCGCGCATGGGCACGCTGGGAGTGGAAAACCAGTCTGCTCAACGGGAAATGGAGCGAACCGTGGTTCGCCGTGGCAGACCCCACCTGCATGGCGAGCCTTCTCAAACACCCCAGCGGCGAGCTCATCCTCTCCAACCCCGCCAGTTCGCAAAAACGCGTCGCGCTCACCATTCGATCCAGCGCCGATCAAGGTAAAACATGGAGCAACGGACGACTCCTCGACCCTGGCCCCTCCATGTACTCCTGCCTCACCGTTCTGCGCGACGGTCAACTCGGAGTGCTCTACGAAGCCGGTGACGCCGACGGGTTGGTCTTCGCTCGATTCCCCCTCGAATGGGTGCTCGAAGGAGCCAGTTCACCCACAATTCCTGAGTCCCGCCCGAACACCGGCAAGTTCGCTTGGTGGCCCGCTCGGCACGCGGCAAAAGTCGATGAAGCGCGCAAGGGCGGAATCGATGTCCTCTTCCTCGGCGACTCCATCACCCAAGGCTGGGAGGCCACCGGCAAAGAGATTTGGCAGAAACACTTCGCGCCCCTCCATGCCGCAAACTTTGGCTTCGGGGGAGACTCCACCCAACACGCCCTTTGGCGCATTCAAAACGGCGAACTCGGCGGACTGACACCGAAAGTGGTGGTCTTGCTCATCGGCACCAACAACGCACGCCACAGCGACGCCTCGCCCGAACAAATCACCGACGGCATCCGAACCCTGATCGCCCAGATCCAAACCGCCTCCCCTTCCACCAAAATCCTCCTCCTCGGAATCCTTCCCCGTGGCCCCGGACCCGAAGACCCAACCCGCCAACGATGCGAGGCCGTCAACGCTCTGCTGCCCGCCCTAGCGGATGGCCAACGAGTCCACTTCATCAACCCCGGCACCAAACTCCTCGACGCCACAGGAACCCTGCGCCGCGACGTCGCTCCCGACCTCCTCCACCTCAGTGTCAAAGGCTACTCGCTCCTCGCCGACCCCATCCGCTCCAAACTCACAGAGTTGCTCGACCGTTGAAACGGGAACCGCGGGAGGACCATCCCCCGTCCCCCGCTAAAATGGAAAGTGCCTACTCCAGGTCAGGCACATCCAACCACCGCCGCTGCTCCCAACTCCGCAACCCCAACTCCGCCAACTGCACGCCCTTGGCCCCCTCCCGAAGCGTCCATGGAAAGGGCGACCCCGTCGCCACATGCTTCAGGAACTCTTCCCACTGAATTTTGAACGCATTATCGTAAACCGTCGAATCCGGCACCTCCTGCCATCCCTTCAGGAAATCAATCGGTTGCTCAATGTCCGGATTCCAAACCGGACGCGGCGTCGTCCCCAAACTCTGCACCCAACATTTCCGCAACCCCACCACCGCACTCCCGTGCGTCCCATCCACCTGCATGGTCAAAAGGTCGTCCCGACGAACCCGCACCGTCCACGAACTGTTAAACTGGCAAATCACGCCGTTCTCGCACTCAAACGTCGCGTAACAAGAATCATCGCTCGTGCAGTCATACAGCGATCCCCGCTCGTCAACCCGCTTCGGAACATGAGTCGCCCCAGTGCAACTCACCGCCTTCACCTTCCCAAACAGGTTATCGATCACGTACCGCCAGTGACAAAGCATGTCCACAATGATTCCCCCGCCGTCCGACTTCCGGTAGTTCCACGACGGACGCTGCGCCGGTTGGTCCTGATCCTCACCCGTGAATACCCAGTAACCAAACTCGCCCCGAACACTGAGAATCCGGCCAAAAAAGCCCTGATCCTTCAACGTCCGAAACTTGCGAATCCCATTCAGCCACAACTTGTCCTGAACCACTCCGTTCCGCACTCCCGCATCCTCGCAAAGACGCGCCAAACGCAACGCCTCGGCCGACTCCACCGCCGTCGGCTTTTCACAGTAAATCGCCTTGCCCGCGCGGACCGCGCGCTCCACGAAACCCGCCCGCTGCAACGTCCCGCTCGCATCAAAAAACACCTCGTCCTCCGGATTCGCCAGGGCAGCGTCCAAATCCGTCGTGTATCGCGTCACGCCCGTGCGCTCAGCCAATGCACGTAGTTTGTCGGAACTGCGCCCGGTCAAAATGGGGTCCGGCATCAACACGAGATCGCCCGACACCCGGATCCCACCCTGCTCCTGAATCGCCTTAATCGAACGAATCAAATGCTGGTTCGTCCCCATCCGCCCCGTGACCCCGTTCATGATGATTCCAATACGTCGTGTGTTCATAAGATTTGGTGTGTCTAAAAAATCTGCGTCGCCTCAAACAGAGGCCTCCGCCGCCGCGACGACCGCACGGTACGATGCAACAATCCGCTTCAAAAACTCCCGCTGATCCGTTCCCCACCAGCGATGCGAAAAGATCTCCACCTCCCGAAACCCGCGAAAACCAGCAATCTCGACCCACTGCGTCAACTGCCCCAGCGGAATACAACCCTCGCCCATCAAACCGCGGTCATTCAGTAAATCCACGGTCGGCGTCCGCCAGTCGCACAAATGAAAAGCATCCAGCCGCCCAGCCCTCGCCGTCACCTCAATCATCTCCCGCAACTCCGGATCCCACCACACATGGTAAACGTCCAGCGCAATCCCAAGCCCCGCCGGCGATCCAAGCCGATCACAAACCTCGTTCGCCTGCCGCAGCGTGTTAATCGCACTCCGATCGTCCGCATACATCGGATGCAATGGCTCGATCAAAAGCCGCACTCCCGCCGCAACCGCATCCGGCAAAACCGCCGCAATCCCCTCAGCAATCTGCCCACGCGACACTTCCAACGGCTGCCCAGGCACCGCGCCACAGACCAACACCACCGAGGGAGCCCCAATCGCATGCGCCTGCTCAATCGCCAGTCGATTATCATCCAACGCCTTCCCGCGAACTCGAGAATCCGTCCCTGGAAAAAAACCACCCCGACACAAACTCACCACCGCCAATC
>JBIIXW010000063.1:0-17171 GCA_044347165.1 Chthoniobacteraceae bacterium | reverse complement strand
TGCGGGCGGTGAGGCAGGGCGGGTGATGGATGTTTTGGTGAAACGAACGTTGCATCGGAGCTTGAGCGAGGCGGAGCGCGCCATTTTGAAGGACACGTTGGAAAAGTTTTCCTCGCACTATGAGGCGTATCCGCAAGAAGCGGCGGCCTTGGTGAGTGTGGGTGAGCAACCGAAGGAGCAGGGTGTGCCATCCGTGGCGCATGCTGCTTGGACGATGGTCACCAACCAGTTGCTGAATCTCGACGAGGTGCTGAACAAGTAAACCTTCCAAGCCATTCAAAATCATGAACAAGCCATTGCTTTCAACCCTTCAAGGACGGCGCCATTTCTTCACGCAGGGATCGCATTTGCTCGGGGGGATGTCGCTGATGAGTCTCTTGGGAGATCGGGTATCAGGTGCCGACGCCGCTGGCGGAATCGCTCCGCACTTCGCTCCGAAAGCCAAGCATATCATCTATTTACACATGGTCGGGGGACCGTCGCAGCTGGATTTGTTTGATTACAAACCGGGGCTAGTGGAGTGGTACGACAAGGATTTGCCGCCGTCGGTGCGGGGTAACCAACGACTCACCACGATGACGTCGGGCCAATCCCGGTTTCCGATTGCGCCGACGAAGTATCAGTTTGCGCGGCAGGGTCAGTCGGGGATGTGGATGACGGAGTTGCTTCCGAACTTGGCTCAGTGTGCTGACGACATTTGCTGGATGCGTTCGCTGCACACGGAGGCGATCAATCATGAGCCCGCAATCACCGCGATGCAGACTGGGAATCAGGTGCAGGGCCGTCCGTGTTTGGGCTCGTGGGCTTCGTACGGGTTGGGCTCGATGAACAAAAATCTGCCGACCTTTGTGGTCTTGGTGGCGGAACCGACGAATCGCGAGCAGGAGCAGGCCATTTCGGCGCGACTTTGGACGTCGGGCTATCTGCCTGGTGAACATGCCGGTGTGGCGTTTCGGACGAAGGGGGATCCGATTCTTTACATCAACAATCCGCCGGGGGTGAGCCAGGATGTTCGTCGGGTATCGATGGATGGGGTGAATGCATTGAACCGGTTGCAGCATGAGGCGCTGCGCGATCCGGAGACATTGACGCGGATTCAGCAGTATGAGATGGCGTTTCGGATGCAGGCGAGCGTGCCGGAGTTGACTGATTTGGGGGCGGAACCGGACTCGACGTTTGCGTTGTATGGCGATGCGGCGAAGAAGCCGGGAACGTTTGCGAACTCGGTGTTACAGGCGCGCCGGTTAGTGGAGCGCGGGGTTCGGTTTGTGCAGATTTACCACAACAACTGGGACCACCATGCAAATGTGAACGGACGGATGCCGGCGCAGTGCAGGGATGTGGATCAGGCGTGTGCGGGGTTGATTCGTGACTTGAAGGCGCGGGGGATGTTCGACAGCACGCTGATTATCTGGGGAGGCGAGTTTGGGCGGACGGTTTATTCGCAGGGCGGGGTGTCGAAGGAGAACTACGGGCGGGACCATCATCCGCGCTGTTTTACGATGTGGATGGCGGGGGGCGGCTCGAAGGGGGGGGCGATTTACGGGGAGACGGATGATTTCAGTTACAACATCGTCAAGGACCCGCTGCACATTCGGGATTTCCATGCGACCGTGCTGCATTTGTTGGGCTATGACCACCGGCGTTTTTCGGTGAAGCATCAGGGATTGGATCAGCGGCTGACGGGAGTGGAGGAAACGCGTGTCGTGCGGGAGTTGATTGCTTGAGGGTGCGGGGTGGAGCGCGCTGAGGCGCGGAAAAGAAAAAGAGCGGTCCCGCGCGGGCCGCTCTTTTTTGCTTTCCAGGGAACCTGTGCGGCTTGCTGCTGGAGCACGCCGCGCAGGACGGTTGATCTTGGAACCTATTCCTTGGGCTCTGGGGCTTGTTCTTCTTCGTCAGGCGTTTCCTGAGCTTCTTCGTCGGTGAGCCCGAACAGCGACGTGACCGGGGTCCGCGGACGGGCGACACGCTTCTGTTTTTCAAACTCGGCTTGGCAGGCGACCGTGTATCGAGCGAACGGTTGCGCTTCGAGGCGTGCGGTGGGGATGGCCTCTCCGGAGAGTTCGCAAATCCCGTAGCTCCCGTTTTCGATACGCTTCAGCGCTTCATCGATTTCATACAGGTGGTCTTGTTCCTGAGTGAAGAGCGAGAGAGCGAAATCCCGCTCATACGCGTCACTCCCTGCGTCGGCCTGATGCATTCCAAATGCGCTCGCTTCGCTGCCTTCGGCACGGGAGCGGAGGGTGTCTTTTGCCACGCCATTCAACGAGTCGAGAATTTGGTCACGAATTTCGAGAATGAGTTGGCGTTGTTTGCTGAGGAACGCGGCCGAGAACTTGGGTTTGCCCGCTTTTTTCTCGGTAGCGCCCACGGTGGTCGAGAACACCACTGGGGGAAGGGAATCGTCGTCAACGAGGCCCGTGATCTCGTGCCCTGACAGGTCTGATATTTTTTCGGTTTTTTTCGAGGCCTTTCCGGAAGCTGGCTTGACGGGAGACGGCAAAACTTTTTCAACCGTCTTAGCTGCAGTTGTTTTCGGAGGAGTCTGCTTGTCTGCCGGTGCTGCAACTCCCTTTTGCGTCAGTTTCCCGGTCGGTTTTGCAGCTGGTGTAGGGACTGCCTTTGCGGCCTTTACCGGAGCAGCTTTGGCGGGTTTTACAACAGGTTGAGGAGTTGATTTGGAGGCTTTTGATGGCGTTTTCGCAGCGGATTTAGCGGAGGATTTTGGAGCGGGGTTTGCGGCAGATTTCCCGGCCTTTGGAGCTGGTTTAGTGGACGCTTTTTTACCCGCGGGTTTCGCAGCGGCGGGTTTGGATCCTGATTTGGACGCTGTTTTTGGCGCGGGCTTGGAGACTGGTTTTGCGGACTTTTTCACCTTGGAGGACACGGGTTTAACTGGTTTTACGGGCTTCTTCGGCCCTTTCGATGCACCAGATTTTACCACACTTTTTGCGGATCCCTTAGAAGGCTTCGTCTTTATTGCAGGCTTGGCCGTCTTTTTTGGCGTAGCCGGTAGAGCCTTCGGTTTCGGTTTTCCGGCTGACTTGACGGTTGGTTTTGTAGCCTTGGCTTTGGCTGCGGGCTTTGTTTTGGCGCTTTTTGGCGCACCCTTCGTGGCTTTCTTTTTCGCGGATGGCATTGAACTGGGCGGTTACTGGGTTGGGTCTCCGAGGTTGGGTCCGACGGCAGCCCTGCGGGACGCGATGAAAATGCGGTGCATCCTGAAAGGCGCGATCGGGTTCAGTTTTCACGCTTCCTGTTGATGTTCAAACCAAAACGGGTGACGATACGGAGACTCAGCGCGGAAGGCCTTCGCTGACGAAGTGGGCCGTGTGAGCGGAGGGGACACGGTTGTCTCGGCTACGGAAAAGCTGCGACGGCCGCCGAGCGATAACGAGGTGGATGGTTGGTCGGAGAATCCCAGAAAGAAGTTGACGGATTAGCGTGGGCGTGCATCTTTCACGAACCTTTCATCACGAGTGGCTGAGGGACTGGCCCTACGACGCCACGGCAACCGCCCGGGGTTCCTTTTTTGGAATGCGGGGACCAGGTGCCAAATCCAGCTCTGCGCAAGCAGGGGTAGATGAAGAGTTCCCGAAGCCCCAAGGCTCCGGTGTTTCTCTTACCCCTCGGATGCTCAGGGCTGGCGTCGGTGGGAGGGAAAAAAATCAGCATATGGATCCCAATCGACCCTTCTTCAGCAACTTGAAATGCCGCGAGTGCGGACGCCTCTACCCGAAGCAGGCCATTCACGTCTGCGACTTCGATTTCGGCCCGTTAGAAGCGGCCTACGATTACGACGCGATCAAGGGGCAACTGACGCGCGATGTTATTACGTCCCGCCCGCAAAACATGTGGCGTTACCGTGAACTGCTCCCGATTGACGGCACTCCGACGGTGGGCGCACAGGTCGGGTTTACGCCGCTCGTGAGAGCGGACCGCCTTGCTGAGAAACTGGGCATCAAGGAACTGTGGATTAAAAACGACACGGTCAACTACCCGACTCTCTCGTTCAAGGATCGCGTCGTTTCTGTCGCCCTGAGTCGCGCTCGGGAACTGGGATTTGAGACGGTGGCCTGTGCTTCCACCGGGAACCTTGCCAACTCTGTTGCGGCGAATGCTGCGGCAGCGGGTTTGAAAAGCTATGTCTTGATTCCCGCCGACCTCGAACAAGGCAAGGTGCTTGGCTCCCTCGTTTACGGCACGAACGTCATTGGGATTCATGGCGCTTACGATCAGGTGAACCGCCTTTGCTCGGAGATTGCGGGCAAGTACGGCTGGGGCTTTGTGAACGTGAACCTCCGTCCTTATTACGCTGAAGGTTCGAAAACCATGGGCTTTGAGATCGTGGAGCAGCTGGGTTGGCAGATTCCGCGGCATACGGTGATTCCGATGGCTTCAGGCTCCCTCCTGACCAAGATCCACAAGGCGTATCAGGAGATGGTGAAAGTCGGTTTGGTGGACGAGTCGTCCTACTCCGTGCACGGGGCGCAAGCCTCTGGTTGCTCGCCTATTTCGTCGGCCATCAAGCGCGGCACCGATTTGGTAAAGCCTGTGCCGAAACCCCAGACCATTGTGAAATCGCTCGCGATTGGGACACCGGCTGACGGTTACTACGCGATTCATTCGATGAAGAAAACGGGCGGAACAGCGGAGGACGTGACTGACGATGAGGTGGTCGAAGGGATTCGCTTGCTCGCGGAATACGCAGGGATTTTTGCGGAGACCGCAGGCGGCGTGACCACTGCCGTTGCGAAGAAGCTCATCGAATCTGGAGCCATCCCACGGGACGAAAGCGCCGTTTTGTGCATTACGGGGCACGGGTTGAAGACGCAGGAAGCGATTGTGGGTAAATGCGGTGAGGCGCGTTTGATCGCCCCTAACCTCCGTGAGTTTGAAGAGAAAATCTACGGACCGGACAGTGCTGTTTCAAACGCCTGATTTGGATCAAAATATAAATCGACTATGCCTAACGTACGTATACCCACGCCATTGCGGAAGCTTACCAACGAGCTTGAGGTTGTCTCTGTTGCTGGAGGAACCATTGCGGAAGTTCTGACGTCTCTTGAAACGGCTTACCCCGGCATCAAGGAACGACTCTGTGACGCCGATGGAAATATCCGCCGTTTCATCAACGTGTTCGTGAACGATGAAGACGTGCGGTTTCTCGAGGAAACCGCCACGGTGGTGAAAGATTCCGACGAGATCTCCATTGTTCCTGCCATTGCAGGGGGCTAGGCGTTGTTCCTCAGACCGAAGCACACCCACGTTATGGCAACTGAAACGCAACGTTTGTGGTTGATGTTCCCACCTCGGCTCATCACGAAACCGATTGTTTGGGAGTTGGGTCGCAAGTTCGAGTTGGTCACGAATATCCGCCACGCCAACGTGAACGATGAAGTCGGTATTATCTCGCTCGCTCTGGATGGTGAGCCGGAAGTGATTGCCGAGGCGATTGCTTGGCTCGAGACCGAAGGAGTGAAGGTCGAACCGGTGGAGATGAACACGATCGCCAGCTGACTGCGGCCCACTCCACAATCAACAAGACGCTGCGTGCTTCAAGTGCGCGGCGTTTTTTTTGTGCCTGCGGACGGATCGTGCTGGTACTGACGTCCTTTCCAAGAAACTCGTCCGAAAGCGCTTCGCAGTCCGCTGTTAAGTCCGATCAGCAGGGCCAGCGTCCAAGCGAAAGGGTGCAAGGCCACGCTCTGCCAAGAGCCGCCCGCCCGCCAAGTGACGGCTCCGCGAAGCAGCAAAATCCAGATGCACTCCCCCAGAGCGATAGAGTCGAATTGAGACTCGCGCCAAGGACTCGCGAGCATCAGCACAAACGGAAAGAGCAGCACCAAAAACTGGAGCGTACCTGCAGCGATGAAGGCCGCTCCGTGATTTTCAAAGGCGGCGCGGATGTTTTTTGAAAACCCCTCCCAGACACCTCGAAAATCTCGGTACATTCGACAGTGCACAAAAGGGCTCCCGTCGACGTTGACCCACCACATCCCTTCGTGCAACCGGGCGGCGACCGCACGACCGAGGGCGATGTCTTCCACGAGGTGGTTTCGGACCGATTCGTGCCCGCCAATCCGGCTGTAGGCGGCTCGACTCATCATGAGCACCTGTCCGTTTGCCGCGCCTAGGAAACGGCTCATCGCGCTGGGGAAACGAGCCTTCAGACGTATGGGCAAAGCCTCTATCAAACGGAGAAGAGCGTGGGGGTATCCGACGGTCCCGACAAACGGGAGGAGCGATACCACCCATTTTTCTGCCCAGGTTTCCATCACTTGCTCAGGCCACGAGGAAATCAGATCTGCACCGCGTTGCGCCGCCGTTTGAACCAACCGCGAGACATGAGAGGGCTCGTGCCAGGTATCGGCATCTGTGAAAAGGAGCCACTCCCCGGACGCTGCTGCAGACAGTTGATGGCAGGCCCAGTTTTTCCCGACCCATCCTTCGGGAAGAGGTCGGCCATCCAGAAGCGTGATCCGCGGGTCGTTCGATTGCAGCGAGCGGACAACGTCAGCCGTGGCGTCTTCTGACTGGTCATTGAGCACGATGATTTCGAGTTGAGGGTAATCCTGACGCGAGAGGGAAGCGACGCAGCGACCGATGTTGTCAGCCTCGTTGCGCGCTGGGATCAGGATTGAAACACGAGGGAGCGGTTGCGACGGGGACCGGAGCCGAATGTGCCGCAGGCGAGACTGGCAGAGAAGACCGGAAATGGTTCTCAGCGAGAGCAGGGCGAGCCCGACGACTTCCAGTGGGTGATAGACGGTGGCGATGAACATCTGATATGCGGACACGGGTACATTATCACCGTGAGCCGTTGCGATGACATCTCCCTGCCAGGATTCGATCCTTCGTTTTTTGGGAGATGCTGTGTGCGGAGTTGAGGCTGACGCGGGTGGCTGTTGGCGCTCCAACCGGGCGAGCCTTACCGGCCCAGGGCGACGTGCCACGTTGGCAGGTGAACGTCCCGAACGATGAAGGGGAAAAACAACCGTTGAGACGCCCCTTCAGGGCTTTGGGAAATGGGGGGGGTGCGGACCTTGGGCGATGCCCAAGGCTAACATGGTTCGCGCCGTTGGCGCTGTCCGGATTGAGTGGATGAGGTGGCGTGGTTTGCGCGGATGGCGCTGTGGGCATTGAGTGGATGAGGTGGCGTGGTTTGCGCGGATGGCGGCGAGGAGGGTGTGGATGGCTTTCGAGGGGGAGGGGTCATGACAGTTGTTTCGCTACCTCGAGGCTTGGCTTCGGGTGGACGCTTTGACGTGCGCTGGACAGGGGGGGATTTGCGGTCTGAAGTTCAGAAATGTTTCGTCCTTTCCTGACTGTTTCCGCGGTGGCTGTCGCTGGGTGTCTTTCGTTGTTTGCGGGACTGGTTGACCCTTCCCGTGGGGCCTCGATTGCCTTGGTGGGGGGTGGGCAGGGGGAGCGGCTTTTGCGGCAACCGGATTTGGAGGTGGAGTTGCAGCGCCGATTCGCCGCGCGCGATTTGCAGATTCGGAACTTGTGCAGTGACGGTGATACGCCGGGCTACCGCGACCATTCGGGACGTAACTCACCGTTCGCGTATCCCGGAGCGGAGTCGTTCTACCCGCTTTCGAAGGCGAAAGACACGTGGGGCTCGGGCCACGCGGGCTCAGGGTTTGCGGAGACTCCCGATCAATGGCTGACGGCCCTCAAGGCGGACGTTGTGATTGGCTGGTTTGGCTTCGCGGAATCGTTTCGCGGCGCAGCGGGGGTGGCAGACTTTCGAGCGGAGTTGGAAGGCTGGCTTGGGCACATGGCGGCCCAGCGATACAACGGAAAATCGGCGCCTTCGGTGGTGTTGATGTCTCCGCAAGCGCTTGAGGAGGCCAGTGCGCCGCAGGGGCGAGACGCTGCGCGCGCGGTGAATGCGAACTTGGCATTGTACGCAAAGGTTGTTCGGGACGTAGCTGCCTCCAAGGGGTTTCCGTTTGTGGATGTTTTTTCGTTCTCGCGCGAAATGTTTGAAGCGGCATCGACTCCTGTGACGCGGGATGGCTTAAATTTGAACGACGAAGCGCAGGGAAAGATGGCGGCCTTCATTGCGAAGTCGGCCTTTGTTACGGGAGATACTCCTCTGGGTGAGCACGCGAAGGTGAGGGCCGCGGTGCTCGAGAAAAACTGGTATTGGGAAAAGCTCTTCAAGGTGCCGAACGGCGTTCACGTGTTTGGCCGCAGAAACAAACCGTTTGGGCCTGACAACTATCCGGCGGAGCTCGCGAAGTTGAGGGAACTGGTCACGATTCGGGACCAAGCGATTTGGGCGACAACGCGTGGTGAAACGTTTGATGTAGCGGCAGCGGATGCGAAGACGGCGGCCTTGCCGGAGGTGAAAACGAACTACAGCCCTGCGAACAAGAAGAATGGTTCGCCGGATTATTTGAAAGGGGAGGACGCGGTGAAGTCATTGGCCGTGCCTGAGGGGTACCGGATTGCGTTATTCGCTTCAGAGGAACGGTTTCCGGATCTTGCGAAGCCGAGCAAAATCAGTTTCGACACGAAGGGCCGGCTATGGGTGGCGACGATGCCGAGTTATCCGCAGTGGCGTGCGGGCGATCCGAAGCCGGACGATAAGATTCTGATTCTCGAAGACACGGATGGTGATGGGTTGGCGGATAAGCAGACGGTTTTTGCTCGGGGCCTGCACCTTCCGCTTTCGTTCGAGTTCGCGCCGGAAGGGGTTTATATCCCGCAAAGTAATCATTTGGTGCTGCTGCGAGACACGGACGGAGACGGCGTGGCGGATGTGAGCGAGGTGGTGTTGAGCGGCTTTGACGATCACGACACCCATCACTCCATTCACGCGTTTCGAGCGGACCCCTCGGGGGCGTTTTACATGGGGGAGGGTACGTTTTTACACAGTCATGTGGAGACGGCCCGCGGGGTCGTGCGGAGCACGAATGGCGGATTTTTTCGGTACGCACCCCAAACACGGCAGTTGGAGCGCACGGCGCGCCTCAGCATTCCAAACCCGTGGGGCATTTCGTTTGATGCTTACGGACAGGACTTCTTTGCGGATACGTCTGACCCCAACCTCCGCTGGCTTTCCCCCGCGACGTTCGCTGTGCCTTACGGCGAGTTTGCTCCGTTGCCGAAAAACTTGGTTCCGAAAGCCCAGATGGTTCGTCCGACGGCGGGCTTGGAGTTTGTGAGCAGTCGGCATTTCCCCGAGGAAGTTCAGGGCGACATCCTGATTAACAACACCATCGGGTTCTTGGGCACGAAACAGCATGCGGTGGCGGAAGACGGCACGGGCTTTCAGCTCACGTTTCGTCAGAATCTGCTTCAGTCCACGGATGGAAACTTCCGTCCAGTCTCGATGGAGTTTGCGCCTGACGGTTCGCTGTATGTTGCGGACTGGCACAACGCCCTGATTGGGCACATGCAACACAGTGCGCGGGACCCGCTGCGGGATCACACGCACGGGCGGATTTATCGAATCACGTATCCGAGTCGTCCGCTGCTTCGGCCTGCGCCGGTTGCTGGGGCCTCGATTGAGGGCCTCTTGGCAAACCTGACTTTGCCGGAAGACCGCGTCCGTTCGCGCTCGCGGCTGGAGTTGCGTGGACGCGATGCAGGTCAGGTGATGGCGGGGCTGACCCGGTGGTTGGCGGGGTTGGCGGAGTCTGACCCGTTGGTGGAGCGGCATCGACTGGAGGGGCTCTGGGTCAGTTGGGGTTTGGGCCGAGTGGAGGTGCCGCTGTTGAGACGATTGTTAATGGCGAAGGATTATCGTGTTCGAGCGGCGGCGGTGCGTGTGTTGAGGTACAACACGGCGTTGGTTGATGATCATGTCGCGCTGTTCCGCAAGGCGGCGGCAGACGCCCACGGGCGGGTTCGGCTGGAGGCTGTGAATGCGGCTTCGTGGCTGGAACAGAAAGTCGCGTTGGAGGTTTTGGCGGAGGCGCGGAAGCATCCGGTGGACGAGTGGCTGAGTCCGGTTTTTGGGGCGGTAGAGGCGTATCAAACGGGGAAAACGTTGACCATGGGCGAGGCTCCGAAAGTGACGACGACCTTGAAGGGTGACGAGAAGCGTCTTTTTGAGGTGGGTGCCGAGGTGTACCGCCGCGAGGCTCATTGCATCACGTGTCATCAGGCGGATGGACAGGGGTTGCCAGCTGCTCAGTTCCCGTCGATTTCAAAATCCGAGTGGGTGACGGGCAGTCCTCAGCGTTTGATTCGGTTGGTGCTTCACGGATTGATGGGGCCGATAGAAGTGAACGGCACCAAGTATCCGGGTCAGGTTCCAATGACGGCATTTAAGGGGCTGCGGGACGATGAGATTGCGGGGGTACTGACCTATGTTCGAAACAGCTTTGGCAACACGGCTTCACCGATTACGCCGGCGCAGGTGGTTGCGGAGCGGGAGGCAACGAAATCGCAGCAGGGCTTCCTGTCGCCGGAGGAGTTGCTCAAGCAATTCCCGCACACGAAGTGACATTTTGGGTTTCGGCCCTTGAGTCGTGGGGGTGCGGTGACGGATGGCTGCGCGGGGCGAGCGCGCATTCGGTTCAAAGTTTCATAAGCGAAAAAGGTTTCGCTTATGGAAGCTGAGAGCATTCACACTCGGAAATCATGACGCGCCAAAACCCAAAATCAGTGGAAAGTGTCTCCCATCATGTCCCCGCTCTGCAACGGGGCCTGGCGTTGCTGGAAGCGTTGGCGACGCGCCCGAGGGGGGCGACGCAGGTAGAGTTGGCGGGTGAGCTCAACCTTCCGCAGACGGCGGTCCACCGCATCGCGATGGCGTTGGAAGAGTTGGGTTATGTGCAACGCGTGCCGGGGACGCGGACGCTCCGGGTGACTCAGAAAGTTCTCCTCCTGGGGCAGCCGTATTCTGGCAGCCGCAGCCTGATTGAGTCCTGTCTGCCGGCAATGCGTGAGATTCTTTCGCTGACGAATGAGACGACGCAGCTGTGCGTTTTGGCTGGGTCGAAGTGCGTGATCATCGAGCAGTTGGCATCGAGGCATCCTTTCAAGTACGTCGTGGATTTGGGGTCTCAGGCGCCTGTTCAATGCTGTGCGCCCGGGAAGGCGATTTTGGCTTTTCTTGAGGAGGGCTCGTTGGAACCGGTATTGGCAGACATTGATTTTCACCGGCACACAGCCAACTCGATCACGAGCTTGCGAGGTTTGCGTCGGGAGTTAGCCCTGACGCGGGAGCGCGGGTACGCGATTGATTGCGCGGAGCACTTTGAGGGAATTCATTGCCTTGCGGCTCCGTTGAGGGACGCGCACGGCCATTCTTTTGCGGCGATTACGATTGCGGGTCCGTCGACGCGGATTCCTGAGAGTCGCTTTCAAGAATGGGGTGAGGCGATTGCCGCCATCGCGGCTGACGCGGCCTTGGCCTTCCTTCTCTAACCCTCCATCTCCCCATGAACGCTGTTTTTCCAAAGCCTGCCGCGCAGTGGATTGCTTTCCTCATCCTTCTCATCGCCACTCCTTACGCAAGAAGTCAGGACGCGGGGGTGGCTCTCTTTGAATCGAAGATTCGTCCCGTTCTTGTTGCGGAATGTGTGGAGTGTCATGGCGCGGAAAAGACGAAGGGGGGACTGCGCCTCGATTCTCGGACTGGTTGGCAGAAAGGGGGAGACTCGGGTGCTGTGATTGTTCCGGGGAAGCCGTTGGAAAGTTTGCTGCTGCGGAGTATCCGGCACGAGGAGCCGGATTTGAAGATGCCCGATAAGGCACCCAAGCTGGAGGAATCGGTTCTGAAGGACTTCGAGCGTTGGATTGCGATGGGCGCGCCGGATCCTCGAGATGCGCCGCCTGCCGCGGGAGAGCGCGCGCCGTGGTCCGATTTGCTGGCTGTTCGTCGCCACTGGTGGGCTTTCAAACCTTTGGAACCCATGAAACCTGCGAATGGTCTTCGTGAATCCATCGACGCTCGGTTGCGTGAAATGGCGACTCGGCAGGGGTTGCCGGTGAGTGGGATGGCTTCCGCTGAGGCGGTGGTTCGCCGTCTCCATTTCACGCTCAACGGACTTCCTCCGAGCGTTCCTGAGACGGACCGCTTTGTTCGTGCGTGGCAGACAAGTCCTGAGTCGGCGGTTCGTGAGCGAGCGGAGGAGTTGATGGCGCGTCCCGCGTTTGGCGAGCACTTCGCGCGGCGGTGGATGGATTTGTTTCGGTACGCAGATTCGCATGGGAGCGAGGGGGATCCTGACATTCCGGGGGCGTACCAGTACCGTGATTACCTCATTCGTGCGTTTAACGCGAATGTGCCGCTGGACCGGCTGATGGTGGAACACATTGCGGGCGATTTGCTGGCGGAGCCTCGGCTGAGTCCGGAGGGATTTAATGAGTCCGCCATCGGTCCTGCGCATTTTCGGATGGTGGAACACGGTTACCAGCCGGTGGATGCGTTGGATGATCGCGTGAAGGTTGTGGACAATCAGATCGATGTGCTCACGAAGGCGTTCCAGGGGTTGACGGTGAGTTGTGCGCGATGCCACGACCACAAGTTTGATGCGGTGAGTCAGCGGGATTACACGGCGTTGTTTGGCGTGTTGGCGAGCGCGCGTCCGGCACAGACGGAGGTTGCGGTTTCCGAACAGTTGAAGGGCCGGAAGGGCGAGCTCCTTCGCATGAAAGAGAGTATTCGAAAAGCGTTGGCGGCGCGATGGATGAGCGAGTCCGACGAGATTGAGCGGAGGGTGCGCGAACGGCTGGAGCCGGTGCGAGTTCCGGAACTAGAGACGGCGCGGGCTGAGTTGACGCGGATTGAGTCGGAGATTGCGGGGAGGGCTTGGGCGCGCGTGGGGGGAGGCCGTGCCGAGTCGCCGGCGCCGTACGCTTTGTGGAATTTTCAGCGGGGGACGAATGATGTGTTTGGGCGAGTGAAGAGCGAGCTGGTGGGAGGGGCGAAGGTGGACGGAGGGAGGCTGGTGTTGACGGGCTCGAAAACGTATTTGCGTTCCGAGCCGCTCGCGGTTGCGGTGGGGGAAAAAACGTTTGAGGCGTGGTTGAGCCTCGATGGATTGGATCAACGGGGTGGCGGCGTGGTCTCGTTGGAACGAGTTGGGGCGCACGGATTTGATTCGCTCGTCTTTGCTGAGAAAGAGGTTGGTAAATGGGTGGCGGGGAGCGATTTCTTCAAGCGGTCCGAAAACTCGGGGGGACCGACGGAAACCGAGGGGTCGGGCGGGCGGGTTCACGTCGCGGTCACCTATGGGGCTGACGGCACGGTGAGTCTTTACCGGAATGGGAAGTTGTATGGTAAATCGTACCGAAAAGGGGACCTTCTGAACTATGAAGCGGGCGACGGCCGACTTTTGATTGGGTTGCGACACACTGGCGCGGGCAACGGCCATTTGCGTGGGAAGGTCGAGGAGGTGCGGTTGTACCTGCGGGCGCTTCGCGCCGACGAGATGGAGGCTTCGTATCGCGCGGGGACGTTGTCCGGCGAGGTTGCGCGGGGAGCGGGCGAGGCCACGGATTCGGAGCTTGCGGCCTTGGAGCAAAAGGCGGTCGGGTTGCGGAAGCGCGTTGCGGAACTGGCGCCGGTGACGGTGGAGGAACCGTTTGCGAAGACGGTTTCGTCTCTGGACCATCCGTTGCATGCGGTGGCGAAGGCGGTGATGGAGCCTCAGAAGTTTCCCTCGTTTTATCCGGAGTATCGCAAGCGTGGATTGGAGAAGATTTCCGAGGCGCGTCGGTTCAATGCGGAGATGTTTCAGGAGGTTCAGGATTTTGCGAAAGCGGGAGGCGCATTCTCTCAGAGTGGTGTGGATGTGATGCAGGTGGATGCGGGGGATTTCCGTGTTCTGCCGAAGGGCAATCGGATTTTGGATTCAGTTCTGCCAGCGGGGGTTGCGAGTGGGGTGCTGACGGGGCACCACGGGGGCGCGATGGGAACGCAGGACTTTTCGTTGCCGGAGGGAGGTGTGAGCGTCCGTTACCGAGCTACTGGCGGTACGATGGTGCGTGTGGTGCCGTCGGATTATCCGTTGAGTTTGAATGCGGGCGCGCCGCGTGTCTCAGCGGAGCGGCGGGAGTCGGGATGGCTTCGCATGGATACCGTGTATCGCGCGGGCGTTCGGGGGCATGTGGAGTTGTCGACGCCGGAGTATCAGATGCGACGAGGAGATTCGAAGGGGACGATGGACGCGCCGGGGTTTGTGATTGAGCGCATCGTGGTTAGCTCTGGTAAGGAGACCCCCCGTGAGGAGAATGCCGCATTAGAAGCGGTTTTTGTCGGGGCGGCATCTGTCAGTCCGGACCGTTTTCTTTCGGAGTTCCGTGAATCGTTGAAGAGGGCGGTACGTGCGTGGGGTGAGGGGCGGGCGGGCGCCTCTGAGGCGGGTTTGATGGACGTCATGGTTCGATCGGGGTTGTTCACCGTTACGACGAGCGGAGACGAAAGCTTGTCGGCTTTGGTGGACGCATATCGTCGGGGGGTTGAGGGTTTACCGAAACCGCGCGTGGTTCCGGGAGTGGCGGAGATTGTTGGGACGGATGCGCCATTTTTGGTGCGAGGCGATCATAAGAAACCGGGGGAGTTGGTACCCCGGGGGTACCTTGAGGTGCTGAATCCGGATCCGATTCGAGCCAAGGATAGTGGACGTCTCGAGCTGGCGCAGCGGGTGGTGAGCTCGGCTAATCCGTTGACCGCGCGGGTGATGGCAAATCGAATGTGGGTTTGGGCGTTTGGCGACGGGTTGATCGCGACGCCCGATAACTTGGGCAAGATGGGGTCGAAGCCGGAGGACGTGGGTTTGTTGGATTTGGTTGCATCGCGGCTGCAGTCGGATGGTTGGTCAGTAAAGCGATTTTTGTTGGAACTAGTTTCTACGGAGGCGTTTCGTCGGGACAGTCGGGCTGGAGAGGAGGCGCGAAAGGTGGATCCGTTGAATCGCAGTTTGAGTCATGCGTCTGTGCGTCGTTTGGAGGCTGAATCCATTCGGGACGCGATGCTGAGCGTTGCGGGGGTGTTGGATGGCACGCAGCAAGAACCTCCAGTTTCGGGGGATACCAAGCGTCGGAGCGTTTACCTGTTGCAAAAGCGGAATAATCTTCCGGCATTCTTGACCACGTTCGATGCGCCAAAGCCGTTTACCACAGTGGGTCGGCGTGACGTGACGACGGTACCGTCGCAGTCGCTGACGCTCCTGAATGATCCGGGAGTGGCGCGTTGTGCGGAGCAGTGGGCGCAGCGGGTCATGGCTGCAGAGTCTGACCGGGACGCGCGGGTGGATTTGCTATTTCGGGAGGGCTTGGGGCGGTTGCCATTGGAGCAGGAGAGGCGGGGAGCGTTGGCATTTGTCGCGGAGGGTGGGGGCGTGAAGGAGTGGACGGCATTGGCGCACTCCATTTTCAACCTCAAGGAGTTCATTTACTTGCGTTAAACCATGAAAACGATTTTGCACTCTAGGTTGTCAAGGCGCGCCATGTTGTCATCGTGTTCGCTGGGGTTTGGTGGTGTGGCATTGCGGGCGCTAGCCGAGAAGGAGGCAGCTGGAGGGTCACCGTCGGCTCGGTTGGGGGGCCGACGTCGGGTGGACTCGGTTATTTTCTGTTACATGAGCGGCGGCTTTTCGCACGTGGACTCGTTTGACCCGAAGGTGGCGTTGAAGGTGCGGCACGGGCAGCCGATGCCGGTGCCGGTTCAGCCGACGATGTTCAATAACAATGGAAACATCATGGCGAGTCCGTGGGAGGCGCGGGCGTGGGGGCGATCGGGTTTGGTGATGACGGATCTTTTTCCGCATATCGCGGCGTTGGCCGATGATTTGACGTTGGTGCGTTCGATGACGACGAAGGTGAGTGAGCATGCGCAGGGCAACTACATGTTTCACACGGGCTTTCCGTTCATGGGACATCCGAGTGCAGGGGCGTGGTTGAGTTACGGAATGGGGTCTGGGAACGAGGATTTGCCCTCGTTTGTGGTGTTGCAGAGTGGGGGTGCTGTGCCGCCGCACGGCGGGGTTGGAGTGTTTAGTTCGGGGTATCTGCCGGCGCAGCATCAGGCGTCGATTCTTCAGGCGGACGGTGCTGCCGCTTTACCCCACATTGTGCCGGGAGTGTCGGATGGGGAGCAGCGGGCGCGGTTGGGTTTTATTCGCGGGTTGGATGAGCAGTTTGCGGGTGAGACGGGAGATCCGTTGGTGGAGGCGGCGATTCGGAACTACGAGACGGCGTACCGGATGCAGGCGGCGGTGCCGGAGGTTTGCGATTTGGGTGGGGAAAGTCCGGAGACAAAACGGATGTATGGTTTGGAATCGGACGATAAGTTGGTGGCGGGGTATGGGAAACAGGCGCTGGTGGCGCGGCGGTTAGTGGAGAAGGGGGTTCGTTTTGTGGAGTTGAGTTGTTTGAACTCGGGTATCGGGGCGGGGAACGGGCCGAATCCGTGGGATCAGCATGGTAAGATCAAGGAAGGACATGGGGCGATGGCGCGTCAGGTGGATCAACCGATTGCCGGGTTGATTCGGGATTTGAAGCAGCGCGGGTTGTTTGATCGAACGCTATTGGTGTTTGCCGGTGAGTTTGGGCGGACGCCGTTTTCGCAGGGGAGCGATGGGCGTGATCACAATCCCATGGGATTCAGTGTGATGCTGGCGGGGGGAGGCTTGAAGCGGGGCTTTGCTTACGGGGGGACGGACGAGTTGGGATACTATGCAGTGGACCGAGTGGCGACGGTTTATGATCTGTGGGCAACGGTGTTGCAGTTAGCTGGATTAAATCATGAAAAGTTGACTTACCGCTTTGGCGGGAGGGATTTCCGGCTGAGCGATGTGCATGGGAAGGTGCTTTCCGAAATCCTTTCCTGACGGTGAGTGTCGGTGCAGTCTGTGGGCATGCGTACCCATGCTTTTTTAGGCGCGTCTTTGGCGCTGTTGTTTGGATCGTTGTACGCCGGTGACGGTAGGTCCGAATCGGCGCGCGCGGTGGCTCCGGTTGTTTTACCGGACCCTTTGTATGAGCACAGGGTGGAGCATGATCCGAATGGGATTGGGGTGTTCTATTTTGGGCGAGAGATTGCGCACGTGATGGGGCATCAGGCGGCGGGGTGGTTGGAGCGTCCGGATCGTGAACAGGAGGAGCGCACGGATTTGTTGGTGGAGGCGTTGGGGTTGAAGGAGGGAGAGCATGTGGCGGACATTGGGGCTGGCAGCGGGTATTTTTGCTGGCGCATGGCG
>JBIIXW010000245.1:0-17233 GCA_044347165.1 Chthoniobacteraceae bacterium | reverse complement strand
GATTCTGCACCTCCGAAGTCGGTGTGATATCAAAACTATACTGGGAAGCCTTCGTGATGGCCACCCCGCTCCCCGCCGTCACGTTAA
This sequence comes from Chthoniobacteraceae bacterium, assembly GCA_044347165.1. GTDB lineage: Bacteria > Verrucomicrobiota > Verrucomicrobiia > Chthoniobacterales > Chthoniobacteraceae > JBEEPE01. The sequence goes on along the minus strand of JBIIXW010000245.1, from coordinate 17,146 downwards.
TGCGCGTGATATTATCCTGAGGACCCATCACATTAAACCGCCCCGAAGCCGCATCGTAAATCACTCGGGTTTGTGCTCCAAAAGTTCCCTGCACTTGATAGCCGTCTTGGGTCGCCAAGGTTCCGTCCGTGCTAACTCGGAAGTTTCCCGCACGCGTTACGTAATCCTTGCCGCCGTCGATATCGCGGACACGGAAAAACCCAGCTCCTGTAATCGCAAGATCACTCACATTCCCAGATGACTGAACCGTGCCCTGCGAAAAAACCGCATTGATTCCCTGCACCTGCACGCCACCACCAATCTGGGTCGGGGGAACTTTGGTTCCATTCGACTGATTCGGAACCAACGGACGGAGCAAGTTCGAAAACTGGTCCGAGTACGCTGCGCGGGAGGCCTTGTACCCAGTCGTGCTGACGTTCGCGATGTTATTGGAAATGACCTGAATTCCTTGGGAATACGTTTTCAGCGCACTCACCCCAACGTTAAGACTTGCTACGAGTGACATAAGTTTTTTGTGGTTATACTTTTACTTCAAAGACACTGAAAGAACACTGGACATACTGTACTTCACACCATTCAGGAAAATCTGAGGATCGCTTCCAACCAACGACACCTCTGAAACTGTTCCCTGCTCGGTCGTACCGTCACCTTTGTCAACCGTAACGGTTTTCCCAAGGAACTGCTGGACGGAGTTAAGATTTTGCAACTTCGTGAACTCGCTAAAACTCGTGGCAAGTTCCTTGGTTTGCTCCAATGCGGCGAACTGGGCCATCTGACCCATGAACTCAGCATCCTCCATCGGTTTCATCGGATCTTGATGCTGTAACTGCACCGTCAACAACTTCAGAAAGTCGTCCACGCCGAGGGAAGTCTTGTGAGCGCGCGTCGCCGCCGCCAACACATCATTGCCGAGTTGGGTTGGGTTGCCCGAAGCTGTGATTTGACCTGTAGCGCTCATGCGTTTAACTCTTTCTGTTGATGAACTTTCGGACTTCTTCCCAAAGATTTTTACCTACCAGAGACATCACTCCACTCGGCTGAAACCTCGAGAAAAAATCGCCCTCCGCGCTTCGGTAGCTTCAGGCGTGCCGAGCTTCAGATTTTTCTCTGACGATTTCCTTTCGAAATCTCTCACATCTCCATCAAAGCGTTCCTGACGACCTTGTTGGGCCCCCTGACGCCCCCCGCGAGAATCCAAATCGCCAGAACCCCGGGATGATCCGCGTTCAAATGAGACATCCGTCAGGTCCAAAGCGGAGACCTTTTCGCTCCTTGGAAGCACACTCCACATCGTCTCGAGCGTTTGCCTGAGGCCACTGTCGCCAACTCTGAAAACGGCATTTACTCCACCTGAGACACCGCGAAGCTCCACCTCCACACTCATTCCTTGGGGCAGCTCGATTTCAACCCTCAACGCGCCACGATCCGCGCGAACTCTCGCCACGGAATCCGCAAGTCGAGACCAAACCTCGCCGGCCACCCGCTCTGAGCCGAGCGCCCGTTCGCCAGCCCGCGCTTCCTCGACGCTCGCGCCACGATGGAAACCCGCCGAACGCTGCACGAGCGCAAATGCCGTCATGCTCGAAGAACCATCAACGCCAGCCTGACCAACCTCTTCTTGCTGATTTAAGGCAACACCCCCGACCATCGACGGCCTCGAATGAAACTCAGAGTGTCGCGGGCCAGAGATCGTCGCCAAAGGCTCTGCAACGACCTTCCTTCCATGCCAACCAACAGAAATTCCTTGGCTCGGAGACTTATCCCGCTGTCCACCACCCTCCCTGCCAGCCGTCTCCGCGTCCTGATTCTCGCTACTCGTCGTCCGCTCGCGAGAGTTCACCACCGCCGAATCTGAACGAACCCCGAGGGGAGACTCCGACTCTATCGCTGAATCACCCCCGTCGCCGGAACTCAGATCCCGTAAACCTCCGCTCGAAATAGCGTCCATCGAGGATTCCGCTGAGAGCAACGCGAACGACTCTCCGCCCGAAGATTCCACCAAAGAGGGACTAGCAACTGGCTTCGCTGAAATCCCACCTCCGCCAGCACCCCCCATCAGGATTTGAGTCGTGCTCGAAAAGTCGCTAGGCGATTCCACTTGCACTGATGGCGACTGCGTACGTTGAACAGGCACCGTCAAACTTACGTCTCCAACCCGCGTCAAGGGAATGTCCGTCGGAGCACCTGTCGACTCCAAACCCGCCCCTAAACCAAAAGAGGGAATCAGCTTCTGAACGAGCCGAACAATCGGCTCCGCGCGGGGGGCGCTCGGTTCTGGCGTGAGCTGGCCTGTCGCTTCTTGAGGAAACACAGAGCCTGTGTCCGGAGCAGCCGAAACACTCGAAAACACCTGACTGGTTTGGCCGGGCCTCAACGCACCAAGCAGATTCTCGTTCAGACCTTTCTCGGGAACACGATTCCGCGCCGCGTCGATAATCCCGCGTGAGAGGTTGGCGATTACATCAGAATCCCTCCCAACGACACGCTGCACCCCCCCTTCATGTCCCGACGAGACATCAATCGAGTCTTTCGTCTCCTGTCCGCCCGGCACTAGCCCAAACGAATCGCCACCATGCTCCTTGGCATTGACGTTCGGGTCTACAACACACCCAAAAGCCAAACCGATGCCGGCTTGGAGGTTGGAACACATTTCGGCTAACTGAGCCGGCGCTGCCGACTTAACCAAATCCAACAAAGCCGGATGCAGCGGCCCAAAACCGAGGTCGATGGGCGAGAAAATCTCGTTGCCACCATCATTTTCGTCCGAAGCAACCTCTCCCGAGTCATCCCGCACTTCGGCAGATGAATCAATCCCGAGAGAGTGATCTGAAACTTCAGTGATGACCTCCCCACAAAGTTCAGCCGCAGCAAGCATGACCGCCTGGAAGTCCGCCACACTCGGCAACGTGTCGGTCCCGCCCGGCAGTCCCACTCCCTGAGCAACGAAACCCGTCTCAGCGACGGGACCCATGATCGCTCCCAAGTCAGACGATTCGACAACTCCGACCAACTCGAAGGCTGCTCCTGCACCGACGGCGTCCACGCTCACTGAGCAACCTCCTTCTTCATATTCTTCATCAAGCGAAGCTTGTCAGTGATCCGCGCCGCCCTTCTTGCAGTGCTCTCTTCACCGGACTTGTCGATGGCTTTCCCCATTTCAGACAAAACCAACCCCACCGCCTTCGCCTTCATGGTCGCGAGAATCTTCACGACTTGGTCCTCCTCCATTTCCTTAAAAATCGCCACCGCAGCAGGTGCGGGCATCGAGCTGTAGGTGGTGGCCAACGCCTCGAGATTCTTCACCTCCTCCTGCTGAACCTCCACCACTCGGCGATCCAAGTCGGCACGCAACTCCTTGATTTCGTCCCTGATTTTCTCCACTTCCTGTCGGTCGGATAAAGTCCTCGCCGCAAGCGCTTTCACATCTTTCTGCTCCTCAAGGATTTTCTGCTTCTGCTTCTTAAGATCTTCAACCATCTCCACCAACTCCGCCGTGTGAAAACTGAAAACCGTCTGGGGAGGGACCGGTTTTTCCTCCACCGCAACTGCAGCCGCAACGGGAGGGGGAGTCGCAACGATTTTTTTCTGGGCAGAAAGCATCATCATCACCCCAACCACGAGGCTCGATAACAACCCAACGACCGCTAAAAACCATGGCGCCGCCAACATGCCATGCCGTATTGCAGATTACATGCCTGACTCTGATGTCCTCAGAGGAAAGTTGGCAAAGCGAGCATTTATCAAATCGTCGAGAGCCCGCTCCTCCAATCGAACCTGTTCCATATGGTGCCGCTGCAGATGCTTTTCCTTCAACTTCTCAAGTACTTGCACCCCTTTTCGCGCTTCCATCCATCCCGCAAGCCGGATTTCAACTTCTCGGTCAGCTCGAACCACGCGCTGCGTCACCACTTCACAAAAATCACGTTGTTGGCGAATCGAGTGAATGAAGGTGAGGTTGTCGTCTTTTTTCGTCGCGCCGAGACGCCGCGAATGAAGCTCCCTCTGCAGAACCTCAAGATGGCCCAATGCGTTACTGAGCGCCAACTTCAGGCTGTCCCTGTTCGCCAAAGCTTTGCCATAAAGCTCACGCTGATGCTCCTCCTCTCGGCGGCGCAACAAAAGGACCGTCTCCAAGCTGAAAACAAAACGCTTCATGATGCATCAGTTCTCTGCAGCACCCGGCAAATTATTCCTGTTCTGGATGGAAAATCCGAGAGAGAATCTGCATGGTCTCCGTTCGAACACACGCGTCCTCAAAACCTTGTCGTAGAAATGGCCCCATGGCCTCCTGAACGGCAATCGCTAGATCGAGTTTGGGATTGGCCCCTTTGGCGTACGCACCGATGGTGATCAAATCCTCGTTCCTCCGGTACATTGCCATTAAGTCCCGAGCCTGAGAGGCCAACGCATACTCGTCGGGAGATGCCAAATCGCGAATCAACCGACTCACACTTTCCAAAACGTCAATCGCCGGGAAGTGATTCGCCGTCGCCAACGCACGAGTCAGGATGATGTGCCCATCAAGAATCCCGCGAACCGCATCCGCAATCGGCTCATTCATATCGTCCCCCTCGACCAAAACGGTATAAAACGCCGTGATCGAACCGGTTGTTCCCGCCCCTGTTCGTTCGAGCAATTTCGGCAACAGCGCAAAAACACTCGGTGTGTAGCCCCGACTGCTCGGAGGCTCACCAACCGCCAACCCAACCTCCCGCTGCGCCATCGCAAAACGCGTCACCGAATCCATCATGAAGAGAACCTTCTTCCCTTCGTCACGAAAATACTCCGCGATTGCCGTCGCAACCATCGCTGCACGAATCCTCACCAGCGCAGGCTGGTCTGAAGTCGAGACCACAATCACCGACTTCTGAAGGCCCTCGGGACCCAAATCTTTCTCAATAAACTCACGCAATTCACGTCCGCGCTCTCCCACCAACGCAATCACGTTCACGTCACTGTCCGCCCCCCGAGCCATCATCCCCAGCAGTGTCGACTTTCCAACACCGCTCCCAGAGAAAATCCCCATCCGCTGACCGCACCCCACAGGAGTAAACGCGTCAATCGCCCGAATGCCTGTTGAAAAAACCTCATTAATCCGACTCCGCGTCAAAGGGTTGGGGGGAGCCGCTTTCAAAGGACGCTGAGCAACCCCATGAATCGGGCCTCTTCCGTCAATCGGACGAGACAAACCGTCAATCACCCTCCCCATCAAATCAGGACCGACAGGCACTCCAAACCCGAAGCCTGATGCGGAAACTTCGGACCCCACCTTGATGTTAACCATGTCACCAAGCGGCATGAGCAGCAGCCGGTGACCACGAAAGCCAACCACTTCCGCGTAAGTCGAATGCTCGCGACTGCCAGTTGTGATCCGACAGACATCACCGATTGCCAAGTTGGGGCCCTCAGATTCAATCACTAAGCCCGTAACCTGAGCCACATGACCCACTTTGCGCGACAAGGCCCCCGACTTCAACCGGCCCGACAAAGCCTCCAGCGACCAAACATCCGAATCCATGCGTTGCCTCGGTTAACTCAACGCACCCTCGAGAGCCCTCAGCTTCGTGGCGATTCGCCCGTCAAGCGTCCCGAACTTTGATCGAATGACGCAGTCTCCATCCGCCAAATCAGGGTCAGGCAGCAGTTTCGCCTGCGGGTACCGCCCGCTGAACGTGGCATCAAAATCGCGCATCTTCCCAAAATCATTCACGCTGATGCGAATCTCCACATTCTCAATCCCGGGCGCAACCTCGGCCATTAAGTCGCCCACCACCGCCTTGACCACTCCATCATCCACCTTTACTCCTGCAATCACCCGCTCCGCTGCCTCCATCACAAGCACTGGAAGTATCGAGCGAATGTGGGCCGCCATTTCGCGCTGCTTCTCAATCAGGGTCTGCAAAACACCGTCTTGGAGAGCAGTCATCATTTCCTTCAAGTCCCGAACCTCGCTTGCACACTCCTCTGCCGCTTTCGCATACCCCTCAGAAAAAGAAGCCTCTCGGATTTCCTTCAGTTCAGACTCCAAGTACGCAGGACGCGCCTCGCTGCCCGCCAAAGTAATCGACCTTGGTTCAACGGCGAAAGCAATCGTCTGCCTCTTCAAAATCATGACAGGACAGACTACTTAGGCGCACTGGTCTGAGCAATTTCCGTCGAAATATCGCCGGCATCCTCGAGTTTCCTCACAATCTCAAGAATACTTTCTTGGGCTTTCTGGACCTCTTTCGGCCTCTGAGGCGGCATCATCTCGATTTCCTCTTTCAAGGCAGCCGCTGCGCGCTTCGACAAAGTACCAGCAATCGGGTCCACCACCTCGGGGGGTGAAGATTTCAACGCAAGCGCAAGCAAGGTCCCATCCTTCTGATTGATTTCCTTGACCACTTTGGCCAGGTCCTGCGCGTCAATTCTGGCCAAATCCTCGAACGGAAAGGTCTTGCTTCGGATTTTCGCGCCCAAAGCCGCATCCCGACCTTCAAGTCCTTTCAGCAACGTCTTCTTAGTGTCACGATCCAAAGCATTGACGATTGCAGCGCACGCAGCGATGCCGTCGGTCTTCTGCTGAGCCCCGCCTACTCGCTTATCCAAAAACTTCTGGAGATTTGCGGACACTTTTTTCACCGACTCTCGAGACGTCGGCTCGATTTTGCCCAAACACTCAATGACCTCCTCGCGCTTATCAACCGCCATCTGCTTGACAAACTCCGCCCCCTTGAGAGCCGGCAAAAACGTCAGAACGAACGCAATCGTTTGCCCCTGCTCGTCTTTCAAAAGATTGAAGACCTGCGATGCATCCAAGTCAGCGAACTCGTCATCCGACTGGCCTCCACCACCCGGCGCAACCCGCGACATAATCGAAGATGCCGCTGTCCCCCCTTTTGCTAACTCAAGAGAAAGCTGCGTGACCTCAATCCCTCCGAGCGCGGAATCCAAGCCGTCCCTCACAATCGAACCGAACTCACCAATCAAAAGATTCTTCAGTGACGGGTCGACATACGGAATCGATGCCATCTCTCGGCAAACAGACTCCAACTGTGAGTTGTCGAACTGTCGCAAAATCTCCGCCGCAGCCTCGTGGCCAATCAAAATCAGGAACGCCGCCAAACGGCGAACCTTCGTCATTTTGTAATAATCCTCGCTCATGAGTTCGTGCCCTCCGAACGGCCAATCCAGCTCTTGATTGCAGCAGCAACCCCCGAAGGCCGACGCTTAATCATCTCGTTGATTTTTTCAACCGTAATCACCTCTGGTTCCACAGGCTCCGCCTCTGTATCCGTTTCGCGCCCCGCCAAACCGGCAGGCTCCATCTGCTCCATGATGACGTCGTCAGGCTTCGTCTTCCGCAACATCCGCACAAACCCGCCAATGACAATCAGCGCGACCAAAATCGCTCCAGCGTCGCGAACCAAATCTGAGTGCTGCGCCACTTGATCGATCAAGCTCTTCGCCTCCTGCTGCCCCTCAGGGAAGGAAACCTCCTCAATTGCGACCATTTTGGCGACCTCCGCGTCTGACACCGCTTTCACCCCCAGAGCATTCGCAACAATCTTCCGCAAAGCATCCATTTCTGCTGCAGAACGTTTCACGTCCGCCTTCGCCGCCACGAAAACCGCAGCCGTCAACCGAGCAACACTACCCGGTGTTTTCACGGATGAAGTCAAAACTCGGTTGATCTCGTAGTTGGTCGACTTGTTCTTACGATTCTGCTGACTGTTCTTCCCGACCGGCGCCCCACCCCCCTGATTCGCGGGCGTATTCGCCGTCGTCCCTGCCGCCTGTCCACCCTGTTCCGTCTCGTTCGTCACCGTCGAATCGTCCAGTGAGGTTTCCGTCCTCACCACCTGCCCATCTGGGTCGTACTTCTCTTCGTTTCGAGTCGTCGCTTCCGAATCCAGATCAGCAGAGACACGCACCACCGCTTTGCCGGCACCCAACACCGTCGCCAGCATGCTCTCAACCTTCTTCTGGAAATAATCTTCCAAGTTCTTTCGCAAACGCATTTGGCCAGATGCAGCGCCCAACACCGGGTCATCCTTCAAGCCCTCGGTCAGCACCTGCCCCTTGTGATCCACCACCGCAACATCGTCGGCCTTCAAATCCTCAACCGCGTTCGCGACCAAGAACCGGATCGAGTTCACTTGGTCCGTGTTCAGATTCCCCTCAACGAAGACCGATGCCGTCGGCTTCGTTTTCGCGTCCGTAAACAGCAAACGATTCTCCGGCATCACAATCAGCACCTTCGCAGAACGAACTCCCTGAAGTTGCGCAACCGTCCGAGACAACTCTCCCTGGAGCGCTCGAATCTTATTCGTGCGCTGGACAAAGTCGGAAATACCGAAGTTCGTCCGGTCAAAAATCTCGTAACCAACCCCTTCTCCCGAAGGAACCCCCTTGGTTGCCAACTGCATCCTCACCTTGTGAACCTGATCGCTCGGAACCGACACCGAGTTGCCGCCCGGCCCAACATCGGCCTTCACCCCCGCCTCCTGCAACGCCCCCATCACAGCCGACATGTCCTTCTGACTCAGCCCACCGTACAATAACTGCATCTGCGGCCGCTGCGACCACATCAGTAACGCAATCATCCCCACCATCACCCCAATGGCAGCAACACCAATCGAAACCCTTTGGTTGATTCCGAGCTGTTGCCACAACTGGCGAGTCTGCAGTAATAAAGTCTTCATATTCAGCTCAAAGCGAGCTCAGCAGTCAAAATCAGAAATCAAACCTGCATCCGCATCAACTCTTGATACGACTCCACAAGCTTGTTGCGAACCTCCACCATCAATGAAAAGGCCACACTCGCTTCCTGCGCCGCAATCGTCGCCTGATGCAGATTGTTAGCCTCGCCCGTCAAAACCTTCTGACGCTCCACGTCAGAGATCCTCATTTTCTCTTCCACCTCAGAAACCGCCTTCGTTAGGAAGTCCGAGAACTCGTCACGCCCCGCCCGGGAGACGCTGGAAGCCCCCCTCGACCGCTGCCCTTCCGCAACTCCTCCCAGACCGCCGAAAGGAACAGCCCCCTTCATTGCCTCCATGTCCGCCGGACTCTGCATAATCTTACCAATGTTACCGAGCGCAGGTATTTGCATGACTCAAAATAAAAAACGAACTCAGGAGCGCGCGATTGAGAGTGCACGCATCGCCATTTGGCGCGCATTCCGAACCACCGAGAGGTTGGCTTCATAAGCCCGCGAGGCACTCATCAAATCCACCATCTCCGTCGCAATCTTAACGTTGGGCATCCGCACCATGCCCTCGCGGTCCGCATGGGGGTGGCCCGGATTAAACACGATATCGCCGTCAGATTCATCGGATTTGATTTCGGTGATTTTAACCCCTTTCTCGTTGGTGCCAGGTTGCCCAAGCATCACCGACTCGAAGGTCACAATCTTCCTTTGGTACGGATTCCCATCCAAATCCTTGGTCGTCTGAGCGTTCGCAATGTTTTGCGCCACAATATCCATCCGGATTTGCTCAGCATTAAGAGCACTAGACGTAGCCTTAATTCCAGAAATAAAGTTCATAATCTAAAAGTTAAGCAGACTTCCCAGAGATTGCGACTCGCAACTGCCGTAAACTGCCGCTCACAAAGTCGGTTAAAGCTTCGTACTCAACCACATTTTTGCCCATCTGCATCAACTCTTCGTCCAAAACCACGTTGTTACCGTCTTTTCTCTGTGAACGGGCCGCAATATCCTGCGTGACCTCTGGCATCTTCACCCCACGAACACCGCCCGACTTCAGCGCCTCCGCAAACGCAGCAGAGAAGTCCGCTTGAATGTCCACCCTCTTATAACCCGGCGTCTCAATGTTGGCGATGTTTGACGTCAGTGCCTCCTGCCGCATCAGCGATACGTCCAAAAGCTTTTTTGCCCCTTCGTACACAGGGCTCGCAAAGAGGCGGTCAATCATACCAGCAGTTTTAGCATCAGTTGTGCCATGGATCAGACCAGCGCGGCATCATGGCGAAGGAGTCGAAGAACCCAACTCCACTGCAATCACCTCAGAGCCACGCGGGGAGTAACCCATCCCAACGCGGCTCGACTGCAACAAAACCCCCGACAGAGACCGCTTCGTGGAAGTTTTCCCGAGCACTTCCGTGAAAGAGCCACTGAAGACGCCAGTTAACGGATCGACCATCACCTTCAACGGCGTTTTGGAAGACATCTCAGTCAGCACTTGGCTCCCCCTCTTCGGAACCGCACCAGCACCCAAGACTTTTGTAATCTGTCCGCTCATCTTCACCGAAACCCGAGAATCCGACGGCCCAAACAAGCCAAGCCGTCCAACCGGCGGAGGGGAGTAGGGTTCAACGCTCATAATGGATCGGCCGAGAAAATCACCCACAATCGGATCGACAACCTTCCCGCCAGAGCGCTTCGCCCAATGAAGCCAATCCAACTCTCCTATTTCCACCTGTGAACCCAAATAAAACTGGCCAACAGCACGGACGAAGCCACCGGAAGTGTTCGCCGCATTCGAGATGGGAATCATGCACCGAGTGCCACTCATTCGTGCCGGAACGGACGATGTCAGCGCACGGCCATTTGGCAGACGCAGCGCTGACATCGCCGCCCCATTGACGATCGCGACTGTCAAGTAACCTCCGCCACGAACGGCTGCTACGGGGCTATGCTGACCTTTCCGAAAATCAAATCCATCCTCATTCGACAAATCACCTGGAGCAGACAGCGCAGAAGTATAGCGACTTCCCGTCGCAGCGATAGCATCGGAGCTGAATCCGACGAATCGCTTCGTGCTGAGGGCATCCGCCCTCTCCACCTGCGTCCGCGCATTGTACACCCGAGAGTTCATCTCAAAGGTGACTTTCAGCTGGGTTGGCTCTGCCGACCAGCTTCTTCGCTCGACGGTTATCTTATTTAACTTTTTAATGTAATAGTGATTATCTTCCTCCCCTTGCGCCTTCGCTAAAGCACCGTAGGAAATTAAGATATCTCTCGCTGCGAATCCTGAAAACACTCCACCGCCCTCGTCTCTCAAAGTCACATTGACGGAAATCTCACTACTGAAGCTAAGCTTGTTATCCGGTATTACGAACTCAGGGTTGAGCTTGAACTTCAAAGAACATGTCTGAGTCGTTCCTCGAACTGGTCCAAGCGACGCAGACCACTGACCGTTAGGGCGAATCGCAAAAAGCCTGCCGATTAACTCCCCGCGTGTCCTCGCATAGTCGTTCACCAAGTTCTGAGAGTTGGTTTGCGAAAGAGGATTCAAAATTAATTTAAGAGCGCCAAAATCCAATCCTGACTCGGGGAAAACACCTCCTCCAAAGGCTCGCCCCGAAAAACTCGCCGGCGACACAGCCTCCATCCCAGAGGTTCGGACCGACAAAATCCGAGGCATCTTCACAGGGGTGCTCCCCTCTCCTGCCGAGTCCACCTCCGTTGCGGCCAACTTTGTTAAAACATCATCACCGATAATCAAACGCCCGAACGCAGAATACCCGCCATTCAGGTGGGGAGCATCCTTAGTTACGACGAAAAATTGACTGCCTCCTGAGTTCGAAGCCCCACTATGCGCCATCGCCAATACGCCTCGAACATGCCCAGCGGCAGCAGGATGCTGCAGCGGCAGAAACGATGCTTTTCCAAATGACAGTCGATACTTCGCTGGCACCTGACCGCTTCCGGTCACCACCGGTTGCAATGCAGAAGACAGAGCGATGCTCCTCTCCCCAATCGAAGTCACCGTGGTGCCGGACTGCACGCCATGGACCGGGCCTTCCGACTGCTCTCCCGACGCTTTGATGGCTCCACCAACGCCCTCAGGCAACCCAAATCCCGTCACCTCCTGCCCCACCGAAATACCAACCGTGGAGTTCAACTCCACACGTGTCGTTTCGGCCGTCACAACAACATCACTCACCCGCATCCCCCTATCCTGAAACTCATCCGCGATCCCGTAACCCGGACCGCACATTCCATATAAACCCGAGAAATCAATCGGGTATCCAAGTTTAGACGACGGATCTCCTCCTTGAACCATAAAATCCTTGATGATGCGGTGAAAGCCCGACCCGTCATAAAATCCGGTCTCGGCCAAAAACACGAAGTTCGCCACCGTCTGCGGCGCCGCATCAGGCCACAACTCAAACTGCATATCCCCCATCTCCGTCTTGATTGTCGCTCGCAAGGTCGAAGATTGGCCGCGCGAGATACCCCCGGCGAAAACCCAAAATGCCAGCGCGACCAAAAGCGAAAGAACGCCCCCCCTCTTCCAACTCATAGTTAATGATTTCATCGCAAAACGTCCCTCTGATTTAACGCCTACACACTCTCGCTTTGTCAGACACGGTCACTTCTTGAACGCCACCATACCGACGCGTTTAATCAACGGCAAATGCTGTCATCCCACCCGCTCGGAAAACTCCTCTCCCAACGTATCGCCCTGCTCGACGGAGGGATGGGCACCATGGTCCAGCGGTACAAACTCGGCGAATCTGACTACCGGGGTGACCGCTTCAAAAACTGGTCTGGAAAAGACCTCAAGGGAAACAACGAAATCCTCCTCCTCACACGCCCCGACGTTATCCGCGAAATCCACGCAGGATACCTCGAAGGCGGTTCCGATATCATCGAAACCAACACCTTCTCCGCCACCACCATCGGGCAACACGACTTCCTTATCGCCGAAGAGCCCCACGGCAAAAAAGATCCCGAGTTCTTCGACCGCGTCATTCACAACCAAGCCCTCGTCGAAACCGTCCGCGAAATCAACCTCGCAGCGGCAAAAATTGCCCGGTCCGCCGCCGACGAAATCGCGAACCGAACCGGCTCACCGCGTTTCGTCGCAGGCGCCATCGGCCCCATGCCCGTGACAGGATCGCTGTCCCCCGACGTCAATGACCCCGGCTTCCGCACCGTCACCTTCGAACAACTCCGCCTCGCCTACCGGCAACAGGTCGAAACCCTCATCGAAGGCGGCGTCGACACCCTCCTCGTCGAAACCATCTTCGACACGCTCAACGCAAAAGCCGCTTTCGCCGCCATCCTCGATGTCTTCGAAGCCCTCGGTCTCCGCGCACTCACCCCCTCCGGCCCAACCGCCGGCAACGGCAAAATCATCCCCCTCATGGCTTCCGTGACCTTCACGCAAGCCAACAGCGACCGTAGCCTCACCGGACAAACCCCCGAAGCATTCTGGAACAGCATCAGCCACGTTCCCCTCCTCAGCGTCGGCATCAACTGCGCCCTCGGCCCCAAGGAAATGCGCCCCCGCATGGAGGAACTCGCCGCCTGCAGCACCGTCCTCACCAGCGCCTACCCCAACGCCGGCCTCCCCGACCCCCTCTCCGAAACCGGGTTCCCCGAAACCCCAGAATCCCTCGCCCCCCAACTCGAAACATGGGCCGAAAGCGGCCTCCTCAACATCGTCGGCGGTTGTTGCGGGACCACCCCAGCCCATATCCGAAAAATCGCGGACGCTGTCGCAAAACACGCCCCGCGCCCCCTCCCCGAACCAACCACCGTCGCAGACCAAACCCCCGAGACCTGGCGAACCAGCCTCTCCGGCCTCGAACCCTTCTCCATCGAGAAACGCACCAACTTCGTCAACATCGGCGAACGCACCAACGTCACCGGTTCGCCCAAGTTCGCGAAACTCATCCTCAACAACCAGTTCGAGGAAGCCGTCAACGTCGCCCGTCAACAAGTCGACAACGGAGCCCAAGTCATCGACGTCAACATGGACGAAGGCATGCTCGATGGCGAAGCCGCCATGCGCCGGTTCCTCAACCTCATCGCCAGCGAACCCGACATCGCGCGAGTGCCCGTCATGGTCGATTCCTCCAAATGGTCCGTCATCAAAGCCGGCCTCGAATGCCTCCAAGGCAAAGGAATCGTCAACTCCATCTCCCTCAAAGAAGGAGAATCCAAGTTCCTCGAACAAGCATCCCTCATCCGAAAATACGGAGCCGCCGTCGTCGTCATGGCCTTCGACGAAACTGGCCAAGCCGATTCCTACCAACGCCGAGTCGATATCTGCACCCGCTCCTACCGCCTCCTCACCGAGAAAATCAACTTCCCCCCTCAGGACATCATCTTCGACCCCAACGTCCTCACCGTCGCCACCGGAATCGACGAACACGCAAACTACGCCGTCGATTTCATCCGCGCCACCGCTTGGATTAAACAAAATCTCCCAGGCGCCCGAGTCAGCGGAGGCATCTCCAACATCTCCTTCAGCTTCCGAGGAAACAACAAAGTCCGAGAAGCCATGCACTCGGCCTTCCTCTTCCACGCCATCAAGGCCGGACTCGACATGGGCATCGTCAACGCCGGCATGCTTGAGGTCTACGAACAAATCGAACCCGAACTCCTCGTCTGCGTGGAGGACGTTCTCCTCAACCGACGTTCCGACGCCACCGAACGCCTCATCACCCTCGCGGAAACCTACAAGTCCGGTTCAAAAACCGCGGACCCAGCCGTCACCGAAGCGTGGCGCAACGCTCCCGTCGAAGAGCGACTCAAGCACGCCCTCATTAAAGGCATCGCCGACCATGTCGAAGCCGACGCCGAGGAAGCGCGCCAACAGTTCAAGCGCCCCCTCGAAGTCATCGAAGGACCGCTCATGTCCGGCATGAACGTCGTGGGAGACCTCTTCGGTGAAGGAAAAATGTTCCTCCCTCAAGTCGTCAAATCTGCCCGCGTCATGAAAAAGGCCGTGGCATACCTCACCCCCTTCATGGAGGCCGAAAAACGCGCCTCGGGCGACCAGTCGGCACAAGGCAAAGTCCTGCTCGCCACTGTCAAAGGCGATGTTCATGACATCGGCAAAAACATCGTGGGCGTCGTCCTCGGCTGTAACAACTACGAGGTCGTCGACCTCGGCGTCATGGTCCCCTGCGAAAAAATCCTCGAGAAAGCACGGGAACTCCAAGTCGATGTCATCGGCCTCAGCGGGCTCATCACCCCGTCACTCGACGAGATGATTCACGTGGCCTCGGAAATGAATCGCCAAGGATTCACCATCCCCCTCCTCATCGGTGGTGCCACCACCAGCAAAGCCCACACCGCAGTCAAAATAGCGCCGTCCTACCAACACGCCGTCGTCCACGTCCTCGACGCCAGCCGCGCCGTCCCAACCGTCGGCGCGCTCATCAGCAAAGACCAACGCCCAGGATTCCTCGCCGACCTCAAGGCCACGCAGGATTACCTCCGCGCCACGCTCCAAAAATCCGCCAACGTACTCAGCCCCATCACCGAAGCGCGACTCAACGCGCCCGTGTTCGAGTTCACCCCCGAAACCGTCCCCCCACCCGCCTTCACCGGAGCCATCGTGCTCTCCTCCGGCGATCCCTCAAACGGTTCGCAACTGCCGCCGGTCAACCCCAAGGGAACCCTCCGCACCGAGCGCCTCGAACTCCGAAAACTCGTCGAGTACATCGACTGGTCCCCATTCTTCCACACCTGGGAACTCCGCGGCGTCTACCCCAACATCCTCACCCACCCCGAATACGGCAAACAGGCGACCGAACTCTTTAACGATGCAACAACCCTGCTGAATCGGATTGTCGACCAAAACCTGCTCGAACTCCGCGCCGTATACGGATTCTTCCCCGCAACACGCCGAGGAGACGATGTCCTCGTCGCGCCAAACCCCGATCGACCCGACGAAAAATCCGTCCCGCTCCACTTCCTGCGCCAGCAAATCAAACGAGAGGCAGGCAAACCCTACCGCTGCCTCGCAGACTACATCGCTCCGGAAACCGCAGCAGTCCAAGACCACATCGGCGCCTTTGCCGTCACCTCAGGGGGCGGTCTCGCCGAACTGGTCGCCGAGTTTAAGGCGCAGAATGACGACTACCAAATCATCATGGCGGAAGCCCTTGCAGACCGCCTCGCAGAGGCCTTGGCGGAGTACATGCACGAGCAGGCCCGCATCCAATGGGGTTATGAAACCCTCGACGAGTTCAACAACTCCGAACTCATTAAGCAAAAATACCGAGGAATCCGTCCCGCCCCCGGCTACCCCGCCTGCCCAGATCATCAGGAGAAGGCTACCCTCTGGAACTTACTCGATGTGGAATCGCGAATCGGAATCCGCCTCACCGAGAGCTTCGCCATGTGGCCAGGATCAAGCGTCAGCGGTTGGTATTTCGCACACCCGCAATCGCAATACTTCAACGTGGCTGAAATCGGAATGGACCAAGTCACCGACTACGCCCAGCGCAAAGGAATCCCCCTAGAGGAAGCCGTCCGCTGGCTCCGCCCCAACATCGGAAATGGAATCTGACGGGGGAACCAAGGTTCACCCCAGAGCCGCGGAAATCGGACGAAACGTGATTTCTGCAAAAAAAAAGCGCCGGATTGCTCCGGCGCTCCTTCAAAAAATGACTCTCTACTCTGCGGCAGCTTCTTTCGCAGGAGCCTCCTTCGCGGCTTTCGGCTTCCGCGTCTTCTTGGGCGCTGCAGCAACAGGCGCCGCATCCTGAGACGCCTCAGCGACAGGTTCAGCCGGCTTCACGGACTTCTTCGTGACCGCCGACTTGGTGGCGACGGGTTGTTTGGCTTTCTCCTTGCGACGACTGAGATAAGCAGCGCGGCGGCGGCGCTTCTCGATTTTGTTGTACTGTTTACCCATAGTTTCACCCACGTTGAAGAGAACGCGCCGTGGCGTCAACCGTGCGCTTCTCAGACTAGACGGTTTTCGCGAAATGCTCCCATCCGGCCCGCGACAAATCCTTCAGTCCGCCCTCCCCCACGCATTCACTCATACCCGACTCCGTCATCTCCCCCACTACCGTGAGCGCCAGTCCGGGGAACGCAACAGCCCACGCTTCGCGCAACGCCTCCAATCGCTCCGCAGCCACCGTCAGCAGCAGCTCAAAATCCTCCCCGTCACTCAACGCTCCACCCACATCAGCGCCCTCTCGCAACGGAACTGCCGCAGCAAATAACCGAAATCCACACCCTGAACGCTTCGCGAGTCGCCCCAAATCCCGCCCCAACCCATCCGAAATATCCATCATCGCCGTCACCCACCCCCCTTCAACCAACCACCGCCCCTCCATCAACCGAGGCTCAAACTCTAAATGCCACTCCGACGCGAACGATCCACCCAACACGCCCGTCACGCAAATCGCGTCCCCCCCCCCCGCCCCCCCCCCCCCCCCCCCCAAA
>JBIIXW010000178.1:0-5570 GCA_044347165.1 Chthoniobacteraceae bacterium | reverse complement strand
CCTCACCCGCAGCCAACAACAACGAACCCAACACCGCTTCGTCCGAAACCACCGCTTCGCCCACTCGCGGAATCACCCGCTTCGGGACCACCAACACATGCACCGGCGCCTGCGGACTAATGTCATTAAACGCAATCCAACGCTCCGACTCCGCCACGATTCGAGCCGGAATCTCCCGGGCAATAATCTTTTCAAAAATCGTCATATCGTCCTCCTGATCACGTCTCAAAGAATCGCAAACACAACGTCAGCAGCCGTCGCGCACACCACCGCGCGAAGATGATCCACCACCTCCGACATTAACTCAGCACACCGCGGCCCCCAGTGCCGATGCCCCGTCATCCCCTTCACGCACTCGCGTAAATCCTCTAAAACCAACCGCTTCACAACTCCACCCGCAAGAACCTTGCGTAACCGCTCCGCACTCACCGCAAAAAAGTGCATCTCAAAACACACCCCCGTCGCCGGTAAAAAATCCATCAGCGATACCCGCAACTCCAACCCATCCCGCAAAAACTGATTCGCCACCTCACCATAACCCAACCCCTCCAAAACCGACCGCACCGTCGCACAAAACCGCTCCATCCCCAACGGAGACTCACTCCCGCGCGCCTCCAAAAACGTCGTCACACTCCGCGCAATATGGTCAGCCGGCCACCACTCCTCCTCCAACCCCGCAAAACCCGCCGCTCGCCGCAAAGCCTCAGCCAGCCAGTCGCGGTCCAAAATCACCGTCCCCATCTCACACACCCGAATCACCGCCGGTACCGGACTCGTCGCCGAAAGTCTCATCGCTGATCAAAAAGTTCCGGCTGCTGCGCACTCCGCTTCGCCCGCCGCCCAAACGACTGAATCTCCTCAATAAACTCCCCAACGTCCTGAAACCGACGATACACACTCGCATACCGAACGTAAGCAACCCCGTCCAACGCATGCAGGTGCTCCATCACTTTCGCCCCCACCACCTGCGTCGGTACATCACGGTCAAAATGATTCGCCAACTCCTGATAAATCTCCTCCACCGCCACCTCCAACACCTGAGCCGGAACCGGCCGCTTCTCACAGGCCTTCAACATCCCGCCCAGGACCTTCCCCCGATCAAAAGGCTCGCTGCTCCCGTCCTTCTTCACCACCCGCAACTCCACCTGCTCAATCACCTCGTAGGTGGTGTATCGAAAACTGCACCCTTCACACTCACGTCGACGACGAATCGACTTCCCGTCTTTCGCCAACCGGGAATCAATCACCTTATCCTCCAACGCACCACATTTGAGACAATACATGGAATAGTGGCTTCGAACGCTTGCAACACAACCGTACCACAACCGGTTGAGGTGTCCACGCGGGATGCAAACCCGACCAGACGCCGCTTCCGCCCGGCCGCGCCCCTTCTCTTGTACGCACACATTATTTTTCGCCACCGACGACTTTCTGCCGCACTTTGCCGGATTCCTGCTCCTCAAAACACCAAAGCTCGGTCCAAATCAGGGCCCGCAACAAAATCTACCTAACCCGAACCCATCACCCCACCATGGCCACCATCGCCGTTCTCGGAACTCTCGACACAAAAGGACACGAACACGCGTTCGTTGCAGACTGGATCCGCCAAGCCGGACACCAGGCCATGCTCATCGACGTCGGCACCCAAAAACCGCCGCAAATCAATCCCTCCTACACCCGCGAGAGCGTCTTCTCCCTCGCACACGAAGACTCCAGCATCCTGTCCTCCCTCAAGGACCGCGGAGCCGCCGTCACCAAAATGGGTCAGGTCGCCGCAAAAGCGCTCCGCGCCCTCGTCGAACAAAAACGCATTCAAGGGGTCATCTCACTCGGCGGCGGTGGCGGAACGTCCATCGCGGCCACTGCCATGCAAGCCCTCCCGCTCGGCTTCCCAAAAGTCATCGTCTCCACCCTCGCCAGCGGTAACACCTCTCAATACATCGGTTCTAAAGATATCGTCCTCTTCCCCAGTATCGTCGATATCTCCGGAATTAACCGCATCTCGCGCCCCATCTTCACCCGCGCCGCCGGCGCCATCTGCGGCATGGTCGAATCCTACGTCGGTTTCCAAGCCGTCGACGAACAACCCGCCATCGTCGCCAGCATGTTCGGCAACACCACCGGATGCGTCGACCGCGCAAAAGTGATGTTCAAAAACTCCGGCTTCGAAACCCTCGTTTTCCACTGCACCGGCATCGGTGGACAAACCATGGAATCCATCATCGACTCCGGCCTCGTCCAAGGCGTCTTCGACATCACCACCACCGAACTCGCAGACGAAGTCGTCGGGGGCGTTCTCTCCGCAGGCCCCGACCGACTCAACGCAACCGGACGCGCCAAACTCCCCGCCGTCATCGCCCCCGGATGCGTCGATATGGTCAACTTCCAAGGCAAAGACACCATCCCCGAAAAGTTCAAAGACCGTCTCTTCTACGAACACAACCCGCAAGTCACCCTCATGCGGACCAACGTCGAAGAGGCCACCAAAATCGGCGCGCTCATCGCGCAAAAGGTCAACGCCTACACCGCTCCCGTCACCATCTTCTTTCCCACCCGGGGCATCAGCGCTCTCTCGGGCCCCAGCCAACCTTTCCACGACCCGGAAGCCGACCAAGCGCTCTTCGCCGCCATCAAGGCCAACATTCGGAAAGACATCCCCTGCAAAGAACTCAAGGCCAACATCAACGACGCACCTGTCGCCGATGCCATGGCGCGTGAACTCATCACGCACATCAACACCTGGAAAGCCAAACAACAGAAGTAAACGAATCCCCTCATTCACGCGCCGTCGCCCAAAGCGCCCTCGCCCGCGCGGCGCGTAAATGAAACCGTTCCCCGCAGGCCATGGCCTCCCACCTGCGCTTCACCGTCGAAGAGCGCGTGCGCAAAGGTGCTCGCGCCGCCGTCATCGGCGCCATCGTCAATCTCGTTCTCGCCACCGCAAAAATCCTCGGCGGCATCCTCGGCAATAGCTACGCCCTCATCGCCGACGGCATCGAATCCTGCCTCGACCTCTTTAGCTCCGCCCTCGTCTGGTTCGGTCTCTCATTCGCCGCAAAACCGCCAGACGACGAACACCCGTACGGACACGGTAAAGCCGAAACCCTCGCCTCCCTCGCCGTCGCACTCACCCTCATCGTCACCGCCCTCTTTCTCGCCGCCCGAAGCGTCCGCGAAATCATTACGCCACACCACGCCCCAGCCCCGTTCACCCTCCTCATCCTCACCGGCGTCATCTTCACCAAAGAAGTCCTCTTCCGCCGCATCCTCAAACTCTCCCTCGAAATCGGAAGCACCGCCGTCCACTCCGACGCATGGCACCATCGCGCAGATACCTTCACCTCCCTCGCCGCCTTCGTCGGTATCTCCATCGCCCTCATCGGAGGACCCGGCTTCGAACCCGCTGACGACTACGCCGCCCTCCTCGCCTGCATCCTCATCACGTACAACGGGATCGATCTCCTGCGTAACGCCGTCGCCGATATGATGGACACCGCACCAGACCCCTCCGTCCACTCCGCCGTCGCACAAACCGCCCAATCCGTCGAAAACGTCATCGCCATCGAAACCTGCCGCATTCGAAAGATGGGGCTCCACTTCTACGCAGACCTCCACGTCGTCGTCGACCCAGACCTCACCGTCCGCCAAGGACACTCCATCGCTCACGCCGTGAAAGATGCAGTCCGCACCCGGTTCCCCTCCATCGCCGACGTCCTCGTTCATATCGAACCCGCCGCACCCAATTTCCAACCCGGCACCCAAACCCCATGAAGCTCACCGATCTCCCGTGGCCCGCCCTCCTCGACCTCACGCCACACACGCCCATCGTCTTCCCCGTCGCCGCCATCGAACAACACGGACATCACCTTCCCGTCGCCACCGACAGCATGCTCCTCGCTGAGGTCGTCAAACGGGCACAACCCCTCACCAAAAACCGTATTCTTTTTGCCCCGCTCCAGTGGCTCGGAAACTCCGACCACCACCTCAACTTTGCGGGCACACTCACCGCCGATCCACGCACCTATATCGATCTTCTTAAACGCCTGATGGATAACGCCATCACTCACGGATTCCGCCGAATCGTTTTCCTCAATGGCCACGGCGGAAATGATATTCCAGGACGGCAAGCCATCTTCGAAACCCGTCAGACCTACCGTTCCCGCAACGATTTACTTCTCCTATTCACCACCTACTGGGATCACGCAACCCCATGGACCACTCGACCCGATCTCGTGCAGCGCTCTATGGGGCACGCATGCGAGTGGGAAACATCGATGATCCAAGCCATTCATCCAGAGCTTGTTGGCCCGACCGACACCCTTGAAGATGTACCCGTTGCGTTCGGATTTGAACCCGCGTACCGAGGATGGATCACCGACGATCGCACCCGCGCTGGACACATGGGCAAACCTCGATACGCCTCCCCAGAGAAAGGCGAGCACCTTTTAAATGCCTATGCGAACGGCGTTTCTGATTTTCTTCTGAAAGTGGCAGATTGGGACGGGCACTCGTGGCTGCCCCAGCAAAGCGAGTAGCCTGGGAAACAAAGGGCCTCGCCCCCCCCGCCTAACGCTGCGAATGTCGCGGGAAAAGGAACAAGCCTCGATGGCCAAAACGACACCGGCGTCGACCCACAGACACGTGCCGCTAACGCTAAAGCGTGCATCGGCACAGGCTCCCGCAGGCATTTGGGCGACTTTTGCATGAAAGCAGTTGCGGAGATAGTGCAGTTCCCCTGCCCCAACGGGGCACCTCACGACAGCCTCGGGCAACGCCCGAGGAGGCGATGAAACACCATCTGAGCCCTGTAGGGGCGAGATACGTCGGTGCGCCCCTCCACGACGGTGGAAAGAGAGGGGGGCACACCGAGGCGATGCCCCAGTCTGTCGTCAGAGGACCCGATGGCGTCGCGGACGGCGCTGCCCATGAGGCGCTCGCTCCGAAGGGGTGGAGATAGGCTCACTCTGTGAGTGAGTCGAAAAAGACTCCGTTTGCACCTGCATGATGCACGGCCGCAGATAGTTAGCCGATTACACAGCCAACCTCAATCGTTCGTAAAAACTACCGCGCTTGCCCTGAGCCAATCTCCACCTGCTGACCGCTCGCCGTCACGTAGTTCAGCTTCGTGCGCGCCTCGTACCGTCCAGTTCCCGCCTGCGGATACACCACCAACACTCCCGTCAACAGCTCGCTCCGCACTCCGCTCGCCGCACTCCTCACCGTCACCATCCTCATCCGACCCCCATTCACCAACCCACTCACCACGCCCAACACATTCCCAGGCGCACTCGTCCACCCTGTCCCACTCACCACCGCTCCATTCACCGTCCACCACGCACCCCCAATCACCGGTTTCCTCACACTCACATCCGTCAACGCTGAACTCCACTGCGTGTACGGCGTAATCACGCTCGTCACCGTCACCACCCCATCCTTCCAACTTGCCATCTCAGGCACCCCTGCAAACTCCACGCGATTGCGCGGCGTCTTCACCAAAAGCAAGTTCGCACCCATCAACCCGTTCCCCAACTGACCCATCTTCCCGTTCCCCCACGCAAACACCCCGCCCC
>JBIIXW010000177.1:0-5582 GCA_044347165.1 Chthoniobacteraceae bacterium | reverse complement strand
TAGTCGAGGTGGGTGTGTGCGTTAATGAGACCGGGCAGTAGGGTGACGTTGCCCATTTCCTGAACGGTGGTGTTGGGAGGTAAAAAGGGCAGACAATCGTCCTCCCATCGACCGGAAGCCACGATGAGTCCGTCTCGGATGACCACTCCTGCCTCACGAAGGAGTCCTCGGTCAGGGCACCAGAGGCGGCTCGCTTTGAGGGCAAGCGGGGCGGTTGTGCGAGGGACCACGGTTGGTTTGGGTACGTTGCTTCAGCAGGGCGGGTGGGTCAGGGTGTAGCGGGTTGAATGGCCGCTGCGGCTCGTTCCCGTTTTTTGACCACTTCACGCGCCTTGGCTACGAGAATGTTGCAGGCTTCGTGGCAGAGGAGGGGGATGTGGTTGGGGGCGCTTTCGTGGCGGCGTTGATCTTCGGGGAGACCAAGAAAGTGGTTTGTACCGTCGAGGGTCCAAAGCACTTTTTTGAGACAGTTTGAGTCGTCGCAGGCCGTGCAGACGAGCACGTGGGCTTCGGATTCGGTGAGTCTTTTCGTTGCGGCGTACATTCCAGTCTGACGGTCCAGTGTTTCTCGGAGCGGCACCGGCCTTAGAGTTTGGTCAAGGAGCGAGGCGTAAAGGGCGGTCATCGCCGGATAGAAATGGTCTAGCGCGATGCGGAGGTGCTCCGTGGTTTGGAGCACGAGGCGCCAACCTCGCCGCAGGGTGGGGGCTGTTTTCAGCGGACGGTATTCCCCTGACTGGTCGGTGAAGGAGAGCTCTCTGGCGGCCTCGGGATTCTGGTGAGTGACAAGGGAGTCGGGGGGGAGCTCGATTTCGTCTGCGTGCCGGAGTTCGAACAACTCCTCTTCACCGTGATGACGAAGAATGGCGATTTGACCGATGAGGGTTGTGGGCGCCTGAGTCCAAGACGCGATGAGATGGGTGAGGTTACGGGGCATGGGGGCGTATTAAGCGGTTGGCGTTGCGGGGGCGCCGAAGAGTGCGACTTGGTCGAGGATGACTTGGGCGAAATCGGGCGCGGTGCCGATGGCGCTGGCGTAGGCGAGGTTTTTGCCGCGCAGGTGGTAGGGGTTGTTTCGGAAGACGTCGCGTTGGCTGGCGGCGGCGCCGGTCTCGGACTCGATCCCGAGCAGGACGGGGATATCTTGGTAGGAGTGGAGGCCGTCCGCGATGAAGAAGGGAACGACGACGACGTTAGGGAACTGGGTGAGGGTATCCCATTCCGCGATGAGCGGGGCCTCTTCCATGTAGGTGTTGAGAACTTCGCCAAAGATACCGAGTTCGCGGATTTTTTCGACTTCTCGCTTTGCGGCGAGTGCGGAGTTGTCATTGAGATTGGTGCCGTGTCCGACGATGAGAAGGCTGGATTGTTCGAGCGGAAACGTTCCGGCGACCTCGCGAGCTCGTTTCAGGAGAAGTTCCGTCACTTTCGCGTGGTTTCCGACGGGCTCGCAGTAATGGATCGTTTTTTCGCCAACGGTGGTGGTTGTTCCGGTGAGTTCGAGTTCGCGGGGGATGACGGTTCGGGTGAAGTAACCTTCACTAATAAAGTTTGGCACCACGTAAATGGTCGGAGAATCGACCATGTGGAGGACCTGGCGGAGGCTGGGTTCTTCTTTCCAAAAAGCGCAGTGGACTTCCCTAAAGTGGCCGGCGTCGCGAAGGGTTGCGGCGTGATCGAAGGTGGGGGCGCTGGAGTCAGGGTTCTGGGTGGAACCGTGTCCGACGATGATGAGAGCCGATTCTTTGGGGTGGGTCATGGCGGGAGCTTGGGAGAGGAGAGCGTGTGGCTGAGAAAGCGATTCGGCAACCGCGCTGTTCGGGGAAAAAACCGTGGCGGTCTGGGACTGTTTTCTGCTAGGCAAGGGCGCGATGGCTGACGATTTTTCTGACTCACAGAACCCCGATGATTTCGGGGGTGCCGAAGGCGCGGGATCCGGTTCGGGTTCTTTCGATGGTGCAACCTCTTCTGGGGAGAGTTCTTCCGGTTCTGGCCGGACCTTTCCGATTGCCACTTTTGATCCGGAGGTTTTGAAGGCGGGACAGCGTTTGGCCAATGCATACACCCTAAAGCGGGCGGTGCCGACGGCGATTGGGGACGAGATGGTGTGGATTGCGGACGATGAGGTGACGGGCAAAGAGGTTTCGGTGCACTTCATTCCGAATGAGGTGGCGTTGGATCCTCAGTTGATTGCGGATTTGCGGGCGGAGTTTCGGAAAGCGAAGCAGTTGATTCACCCGAACATTTTGCGGGTGATTGATTTGATTGAGGAGCCGGATTGGACGGGGATGGTGATGGACACCTTCACGGGTGAGTCATTGACGCGGATGTTGCAGGAGCAGCCGGGTGGCTTTTTTGATTCTGATGCGGCGATTCGTTGGCTTCAGCCGTTGTTGGACACGTTGAAGGAAGTGCACGCGATTGGGGTGGTGCATGGGGACGTGACTCCGATGGACATGATTTTGGAGCCTTCGGGGCACCTGTACATGTGCGATTTTGGGATAAGCCGGTTGGTGACGGACGCCTTGCGTCGCGTGAACTCGGCGGGAGACAACGCGGCTTATTCGCCGGCGGATGTGCTGGATGGGGCGACGCCGACTGTGGCCGATGATGTTTACGGTTTGTCGGCAACGGTTTACAACTTGGTGACGGGGAAGACTCCGTTTGAGGCGGAGGACATCGAGGCGGAGATTCGTTCGGGCAAGGGGTTGGCCTTAATCGGGCAGCGGCTGCGTGCTCAGGTTCGAGCGGCGATGATTCCGGCCCAGTGGGAGCGCGCGATTTTGGCGGGCTTGTCGCCGAATCCGGCGGATCGGCCGCAGAGCATTTCTGCGTTGGAGGATTTGTTCGGAACGAATCCAACGCCTGACACCGTGATTGCGGAGACGAAGGATTCGAAGGTCGCCGGTGGATCGGATTTTTTGGACGACGACGGTGATCGGGATGAGGCGGGTGTTCGTGAGATTTCACGTCCGCCGGGTTCGAAAAAGTCGTTAACGGAGGATGTGACTCCGAAGAAGCGTCGGGGCGCAGGCGTGTGGGTTGCGGCGTTGATTGTGGTGGGGTTGGGTGTGGGTGCTTACATTGGCATTCCGCGCGAGGAGAAAGCGCTTGATGACGGTGGCAGTGGGATTGCGGAGGTGCCGAAAGGGGAGCAGTTGGTGGAGGGTAGCAAGCCGGTGAAGGGTAACGACGTGCCGTTTACGCCTCCTCTATCTCAGGAGGACGCGACGAAACTTGCGGCTTTGACGCCGGGTGCTCCGAAGAAAGACGGGGACGATACGGATTCTGGGCTTCCTCCGGTTCCGCCGACGGGACCTGCGATGCGCGAGACGAAATCGGGTGAGGCTTTACCTCCACCGGTACCGCCGAAGCCGACGGAAGACGTTGCGGGGAATGTGACGCCTGAGCAGTTGAAGGCGGCTGAGCGAAAGATGGAGGGATTGACGGATCGTTTGATGCGGTTCCGAGACCGGTTGAAGGAGGCGGAGGTGTCGCGCGCGGAGATTGAGAAGGTTTTATCCTCTTTTCCGAAGTCGGCGGGCAAGAATCCTCAGCGCGACGATTTGATGAAGCAGTTGGCGGCCAAGGATGTGGAAATCAAGGGGATTCAGGACAGCGCGGACGTGGCGGAGAAGGAGTTGCACATCGCGTTGACCGATTGGGAGAGTTTGAAGGCGGCGAAAGCGCCGACGAAGCCTGAGCCGACAGAAAACAGCTTGGGGATGCGGTTTGTGCAGGTTGGCGAGGTGATGATGGCGACGCATGAGACGCGGGTGAAGGATTACTCGGTCTTTGCTGAGGAAACGAAGTTGAAGCGGAATCATTGGAAGAGCCCGGGGTTTGAGCAGACGCCGGATCATCCGGTGGTGTTTGTGAGTTGGGAGGATGCGATGGCGTTTTGTCGTTGGCTTACGGAGAAAGAGCAGAAGGCGAAGTTGCTGACGAAGAACGAGTCGTATCGATTGCCTTACGATAAGGAGTGGAGTGATGCGGTGGGTTTACCGAAGGAGTTGGGCAATACTGCGGAGTCGCGAGACTCTGGCAACATTGACCACTTCCCGTGGGGGTCACAGTGGCCTCCGGTGAAAGGAGCGGGGAACTACACGGGCGAGGAGACGGGTTCTGAGGTTGCGATTAAGGGGTACCGAGACGGGTTCCAGTATACGGCGCCGGTTGCGAGTTTCCCTGCCAATGCCAACGGTCTCTTTGATTTGGGTGGGAACGTTTGGGAGTGGTGCATGGATGCGTGGAATGTTCGAGCGAAGTCGAAGGTGTTGCGCGGGGGGTCTTGGTACAACGGGTCGTTGCAGGTGGCGCTCCTGTCTTCGTGCCGGATTCATTCGTTGCCGGATCGTGAGTCTGATGCGTACGGGTTCCGGATTGTGAAGGTGACGACGGCAAAGAAGTAGTTTGGTTTTGCGGAGTTGGGGCTCTCTTGACGGGGAGCCCCGATTTGTTTTTTGGGACAGGTTTTTTGGTGAGAGTGAGCGTTTGTTAAACTGGAGTTCAGATGGGTTTCCGACTTTTTGATTTGAATCCCGAGCAGCAAGAGGCGGTTCGAACGATTGACGGGCCGTTGCTGATTTTGGCGGGAGCTGGTACGGGAAAGACGCGTGTGATTACTTCACGCGTGGCGTATCTGATTGCTCAGGGGGTACCGCCGGAGGCGATTTTGGCGGTGACGTTCACGAATAAGGCGGCGAAGGAGATGCGCGAACGGTTGGCGGGAATGATTGAGAAGTCGGACGCCAAGCAGGTGGTGATGAGTACGTTCCACGCGTTGTGCGTGCGGTTGTTGCGCGGAGATATCGATCGGCTTGGGTACAAGCGGAACTTCACGATTTACGATGAAGGGGATCAGATGGGGCTGATTCGAAAGATTATCACCAAGGTGTCGGCGCGGGACGAGAAGCTGGACCCGCATGCGGCGAAGGCGATGATTTCGCGGTTGAAGAATGACGGTTTGAGGGAGCGTTCTCCGGGTGATGATCAAAGTTTAATGGCAGCGGTCTATTTGAGGTATCAGGAGGAGTTGAAGACGCTGAACGCGGTGGATTTTGATGACTTGCTGATTTTGGCGGTGCAGTTGTTGCGCGAGAACGGGGATGTGCGGGAGAAGTGGCAGTCTCGGTTCTCTCACATCATGATTGATGAGTTCCAAGACACGAATCGGTTGCAACTGGAGTTGGTCACGTTGTTGGCGGACGAGCGCCGGAACGTTGCGGTGGTGGGGGATGACGACCAGTCGATTTACGGTTGGCGCGGAGCGGATGTGACGAACATTTTGGAGTTTGAGAGCCACTTTCCGGGGCCTGTTGTGGTGAAGTTGGAGGAGAACTACCGGTCGACGCGGCCGATTTTGGAGACGGCAAACGCGGTGATTCGGAACAACGCAATGCGTCGCGCGAAGAGGCTGCGCACGTCGCGCGATCAGGGGGATCCGGTGCGGTTGATTCAAATGTTGGATGACCGAGCGGAGGCCGAGTTTATCGCGGGGGAGATTCATCTTCGACAGGCGACGGAGCATCTGCATTGGGAGGATTTTGCGGTGCTGTTTCGCACCAATCAGCAGTCTCGCT
>JBIIXW010000062.1:0-17465 GCA_044347165.1 Chthoniobacteraceae bacterium | reverse complement strand
TGAGCCGAAAGGACCGCCAACGAGAGCGTTCCTTGCTGGCGACGCGACATCTTGGACGATGCAGTCTGTGAACTGCTCACCCGCCATAACCAAGCCCCCTCCGGTTTGGTTTCCTACTCATGTTTTGCTCCTCCGTTTTGAATGACGACGTGTTGTGCCTCGATGTTCGCCCAAAATGCAGTCGGCAAGCTGGCCCATTCGTGCACATCCACGAGAAACGGCAGGTTGCTCTCGCTGAAAGCTTCTCTGAGTTCCGCCAAAATAAGTCCGACGGGAATTTTTAAATCCGCTGGATGCCGGATCACGAGATCGAGATCACTCAGTTCATGCCCCGAACCGTCCACACGACTGCCATAAGCCCACACCTCCTCATTCGGCACGAATTGGCTCAAAATCCGTTCCACTTCCTTGCGGTCCCGTGGCCGTGACTGGATTTCTCTGGAGGGATTCACTGGCTTTCTCCTTCCGAGCGGTCGTTTGACAGGATTTCGCCTGCCAGTTCGGACTCGATTTCCTCGATGCTGGGGAGATTGGTTTGTCCAACAGGTTGTTGGACTAAACCAAGCCCCTTCAGGTTTGCGTTAATCCTCCTATTCATTTTCCGTGTGGCCAATGGTGGCGAAGTTTCTGCATCCAAGGATCGAGCCCCTCTTTGCGAATCTGGGAAAAACGATCCAAAGCCAGCGCCATTTCATGCAGTTCAGGGCTCACCCACGAAACCACCTCAAGAATGAGTTGATGTTGGGTATCGAGATCCTTCCAGTGAACGATCCGCTCGTGGTGAAAAACCCGGTTGCGGAGGATTCTAATCGTTTCCAAGTCCGCCTTCCGTTCTTTGCGTTTGTGCAGGCTTTTGGGGAGATGGGGAAAGACTCCCTTGAAGGCTCCCGGCAGAAACGGGGTGCTCTTCTCGTAATAGTCCTCGAAGAGGCTGGACCAGAACCCAAACTGAAGCTCGGCGACAATCCTACCTGCGAGCATAGGTTTTCGAGCCTTATGGATTTTGGTTTTCGCCTTAGCCACCTCAGCGGAAGCCCACGGAGTCAGAGGGAAGCCGGGGGCATCATACCAATCCTCTCGCCCCATGATCCCAGAGGCATGTCGATGAATCGAATTTCGGAGCGCGATTTCGCAGAGCTGTAGAGGTGAATACAAACTCTCGCAAAGTGCCATATTCAGGAGGTAGCGAGCGAGAGTCACACAGGGATCCGCAGTGTTGCAGTCCTGCCCGGCGGCGTATGCCGTCAGCCGTTCACTTGAAAGGCCTTGCTCGATTCGCTGGAAAAAGTCGGAATTCACAGAAAAGAGTGTGTCGAGAAATTCAACTTGAACTCCCATTGTCCATGGTGCATCCTCCCCTCGTACACCTCGGAACTCCCTCTCCTGCCCTTAGCGGCGGTGACTGGAGCCGAGGTTTCTTTTTTTCGGGTATTACATTCCATACCCGAGTCCCTTCAGGTTCGCTCGAATTGCGGCCTCCAGCTTTGCGGACTCCGCGAACTGGGCGTTCAGTTCCGCCACAAGGCGCGGCATCTTTTCGGAGAACGGCTCCCCGTCCTCCTCAACTTCTTCCGCCCCCACATAGCGCCCGGGGGTGAGCACATACCCGTGCGCGGCGATTTCAGCGGTGGTCGCGGATTTGCAGAAGCCCGCAATATCGGCGTAGCTGGAACCAGCCTCCCGTTGATCGCCCCGCCACGCGTGGTAGGTGGAGGTTATTTTCTCCAGATCGGCGTCGGTCAATTCCCGATGGACCCGATCAATGAGGGTGCCGAGTTTGCGGGCATCAATAAAGAGCGTCTGCTTCCGGCGGTCGCGTCGAATCGAAGCACCGGACTGAGTGACGGCGTTCTTGTTCTTGGCGAGGAACCAGAGGCAGACAGGGATTTGCGTGCTGTAGAAGAGCTGCCCCGGAAGCGCGACCATGCAATCGACAAGATCGGCTTCGATAAGGGCTTTCCGGATTTCCCCCTCTCCGGACTGGTTGGAAGACATGCTGCCGTTGGCGAGAACAAAGCCCGCCATTCCCTGCGGAGCGAGGTGGTGGATAAAGTGCTGCACCCAGGCAAAGTTGGCGTTGCCCTTGGGCGGAACCCCGTACTGCCAGCGCACGTCGTCGTCCTTGCGAAACCAGTCGGAGTCGTTGAACGGCGGGTTGGCGATGACATAGTCCGCGCGGAGATCCGGATGCAGGTCGCGGCGGAAAGTGTCCGCGTGCTCGGAGCCGAAGTCCGCCTCGATGCCACGAATGGCGAGGTTCATGATGGCGAGCCGACGGGTGGTGGCGTTGGACTCCTGACCGTAGATGGAGATGTCGCCGAGTTTTCCTCCATGAGATTCCACGAACTTTTCCGACTGCACAAACATCCCGCCAGAACCACAGGCCGGGTCGTACACGCGCCCCTTGTAAGGCGCGAGCATTTCCACGAGACAACGCACCACGCAGGAGGGCGTGTAGAATTGGCCACCGTTCTTGCCCTCGGCACTCGCGAACTGGGTGAGAAAGTATTCGTAAACCCGCCCCAGGAGATCGACGGACCGGTGCGACTTGTTGTCAGCCTGCTCTGAGGAAGCCACTAGGGAGATGGTCCCAATCAGATCGATGAGTTCGCCGAGGCGATGTTTGTCGAGGGCGGGCCGAGCGTAATCCTTGGGAAGAACGCCCTTGAGGCGAGGATTGTCGCGTTCGAGAGCCACCATGGCGTCATCGACAACTTTGCCGATGGTGGGCTGCTTGGCGTTGGCCTGCAAAAACGACCAGCGCGCGTCCTGCGGAACCCAGAAGACATGCTCGGCCCGGTACTCGTCCGGATCCTCGGGATTGGCTCCGGCATAGTCACCCTCCCCTGAGGCGAGTTTGGCTCGATGCTCTTCGAAGCTGTCGGAGATGTATTTGAGGAAAATCAGCCCGAGGACGACGTGCTTGTACTCCGCAGCGTCCATATTGTTGCGGAGTTTGTCGGCGGCCAGCCAGAGCTTGGATTCAAAGCCAAGGTTAGCGGTTGCAGAGTCCGATTTCTTTGTTTTTGCGGGGCGGGCCATAGTGCGCTTCGAACAGTTTATCCCAAGGGATAGGACATTTACAGGGTTACCCCCACGGTTTTTTCGCAGCTCCACCGACTGAAGCGCATCTCGCTTCCCACGACTCGCGGGACGTTGAAGTGATGGACACCGCTACTTGGTCCAACCGCCGGTCACCTGCCAGTCGGAGCCGAAGAAGCCGGCGTCTACGACCTGGCCGGGCCAGTGGTTATCGGCCGGAACCGAAATATCAATCACCGCCCAATCCGGCAAGCGGGGAACCTGCAACGCATTCGTGATGGACAGACCCTCGCGAAAAGTGAATCCGCTGTTTACCAACACGTAGCGCTCCGGTGCCTCGGGGTTTGGATAAACCATGACCGGCACCCGAGCGGCAGCTCCCCCCTTCACAGAACCCAGTTCCAACTCAGAACCCGTCCATTTCACCGGCAACTTCCCAAGCACCCGTGCGAGCACCTTGTTCGAACCGGGGTCTCCCCAGAGAACAAGGTGATGCTGCGCGGCAAACTCCGGAGTCACATCGGTGTCGCGAACCATGATCACATCACCCCGGAAAATCGCACGCCAGTCCGCAACTGCGCGCTTCATTTCCGCCTCGGCCCACCGCGCCACATCGGCATCCCGCGCAGTACCCGTCGGAACCACAAATGCAAACCGACCGAAGTACACATCATCAATCGGCCCCTCCAGTCCGGCACGCTTCCTCGAGCTGGGAAGTCCGGCCCCAGGCGCGGAAACAACCTTCCACGCACCGCCCTCGCGCACAAACGCCGTCCGCCCCCGCTTTGCGAGAGGGAGTGTCGTGCCATCAATCCTCGCCAACGTCACCGAAGCACGCCCCGCCTCTGCGGGATGATCCAAACTCAACGCGCGGACGTTCTTCGCCGCCACCACCAACACGTCCCCCTCAATTTTGCCCCGAACCTCAGCGCGCTCCCACATCTGCTCAAGCGAGTCGACATGAATCCAATCCATGTCTGCTGTGCGATGCGAATACGTCACAAGACGAACCTCCTGCGGGAACCGATTCGGCACCCGATTGGCCACAGTATCAAACTCCTCGTTCAGCTGCTTCTTTGTGTCGGGATGATACTTATGACCGGTGTTCGGGCCGATGAGGTGTCGAATGGAAAGCCCCTCTTGTCCCGCAGCCTCCTCCATTTTTCGCGTCGACTGAATCTGAGGATCATCCGCACCCGAGTACGCGATGACCGGACGATTGAAGAGATTCCCAACATACCCCGTCGCGTCATACATT
Organism: Chthoniobacteraceae bacterium; assembly: GCA_044347165.1. Lineage (GTDB taxonomy): Bacteria > Verrucomicrobiota > Verrucomicrobiia > Chthoniobacterales > Chthoniobacteraceae > JBEEPE01. Next base: position 13,165 of record JBIIXW010000062.1, on the reverse strand, counting down.
CGCCACAAGGTCTGCTCCCACCAGTTCGGGGCAATCCTGCCCTCACCAAAAACTTTCGCGTATTCAGCCGTTTCGGCAAAGCCCGCGCCCGGCGCAATGGCGGCCCACCGCCCAGTGTGCCGCGCACCAAGATGCCACGAACCCGCTCCCCCCATCGAAAACCCGCGAAGTGTCACACGATTCCCTGCAATGCCATACCCCTTCACCACAGCATCCACCGACTCAAACACATCCGTCTCTCCGGCAAACTTATACGCGTTGCACATCCTTCCGTACGGGTGCAAAACAATCGTCTTCGGCGGCGTGAACTCCCCCGAGCTCTTCATCCGTCCCTGAAGAAAGGAGAGCTCCGTCATTTGGTCCCCTCGCCCATGTAACCACACATCGACACGAAACCCTCCCGCACCGGGCTTCCAATCCTCAGGAATCACCAAGCCATAAGGCTGGACCGAATCATCCACCAACGAGCGGTAGCCCCGAACCACCAACCCCGTCGCAGTCGTCCAAGGGGCCTTTCCCGCCTTCAGAGCATCCAGACGCGACGCAGCCTCCTTCAACAACGCATCAGCCGCAGCCACCTGTTTGGCATCATAAAACTCGTTGTATTTCAGGGGCCACGCCACCGCCTTCAAAAGCACCGCCACATCCACTCCCAACGCACGAAGCTCTGCAGGAGCACTCGCATCCTTTTCGAACGCCGACAGCACCGCAGAAAGCGATGCAACGGAGCTTGTTAACCGTTCACGATCAGCGTCCGCAATTTTGACCGGCAACCCCTTTTTCGAAGGCGCTCCCCCACCGGGTCCGGCCGGTGCCACCGTTGCCTTTTTAGCCTCGGCTTTCGCGGGAGCCGTTGACGATTGGGCGAAGATGAGGAGCGGAGACAAAACCAGTCCAGCAAGCACAGATACGGTACGACCGACATGAAAACTTGGGGTGAAACTCATAGGCTCATAACGGCGCAGAACCCGCGCCAAAGCCCGATGTCACCCAAGATTCCGCAGTAGGTACCATTCATTCGCGAGCAGGGCCGCGACCACCAAAAGTCGTAACGCCATCACACCCGCTCGCCCCAGCTTTGGCCTCCACGGCGGAATCCGAAACAGGACAACCCCAGCTGCGTAGAGAACAGCAATAAGTCCGCTCAACATCAGAACGAACGCAAGTGGGTTAAGGAGGAAGGCCCTTCGAAAATCACCCGTTACCATCGCGCGCAAGGCCCGAGTCCCTCCACAACTCGGACACGGATATCCGGACAAATCGCGAAAGAGACAAGACGGACTACTGAGCCCGAAGCGGGTGAAAAGCCATGCACCCGCGGAAGCAACCAGTCCGACCGTTAGCAGCAAACGCTCAAAGCCTGAGTCGCGCACGTTTGCAACGTTCGAGCGAAATAACGGGCGGAAAATCATCGGCTCGCAGCGAATGCCCCAATCGCGGCAAACACTCCGAGAGCACCCACACCGCAGCAGAGGAAAATCGGGAGTAAGACCGCCAAAGCAGCCCGGCCAATCGAAATGTCGTGTGCCTTCGAAAAGCCAATCACGTAAAGAACGACGCACCAGAGACCACCGACCAGCGGCCCCAGAATGGGGATCGCACTCAATGGAGCCACGCTCCCTGCCGCATAGTTTACCACGCGGAAAGTCGTCTCAAAATCACGCTTTGCTCCACCGACAATCATCAAGAACAGGTGAGAAATCACTGACCCCACAAATGCGCCAATCGTCACGCCAATCGGGGTGACGATGACGGCAATCAGCATGGCTCCCATCGCGGTGCCAATCCCCACCACACCCGAGCTGATGGACAAGTTCAGCGACTGGCTGACCTGCCCATTCAAACCCTGCGTCTTAGAAATCATCTCCAACAACTTAGCCGGCCCCGAAGCGCTGATATTCAACAGAACACTCAAACCCGCTGAAACCGCAGCCGCCAGGGTCGCCAAAAGAGCATGATAAAAAAGTGGTTCCCAAAATCCGCCATCCCGCCTCAACCGTGTGAACGTGTCCGACGGAGTCATCAATACCTGTTGAACGGTCTCTGTCGCGGCCGGAACAACCCCCAAGGTCCCCCGATTCTCCCAGGCTGGCATCAGGGCTCCTCCAGGGAGCGGAGGCGCTCCATCCGTCGCCGCAAACTGCTGCGGCATCACCTCGTCAATCCTCTGCCACTGAGGCATTCCCTCTCTCCAAACCAACGTCTCTCGGCTGATTTCTCCCTTCAAAACCATCTCTTCCAACCGTTCCTGTGACACCGGACCAAACTGACGTCCCCCGATTGCGTAATGCCATTGCATGTCGACAAACCTTTCCGTCCGCAAATTCTTATCAAGCCCAGATTGAGTCAGGGAGGGCCAACAAAGCCGGACTGTCGCCGGTTATTGACAGCTCTCGAAACGAAAAACCCCGGTCCTGCGAACCAGGGCCTCTCACCTGACCGTCGCTCGAACGGCGCTCACGATCGGTCACTTGCGCGGATGATACTCCTGCAGCGCGCGCACGCTCAGTCCGTGCTCCCGCAACGCGCGAATCCCCTGCAAACTCGCCCGTGCAGCGCGCAGCGTCGTCATCACGGGGATTCTTGCGCTGTTGGCCGTCGAGCGAATCTTTACCTCGTCCTCACGAGCGGCTTTCCCCGAAGGCGTATTGATAATCAACGCCAGCTCGCCGTTCTTAATCATGTCCAACGCATTTGGCCGCCCCTCCGCAATCTTGTGCAATGATTTCACGGGAACACCGGCCGCCTTCAATGCGTCAGCCGTGCCACGCGTTGCGTGCAACGTGAAACCTAGTTCGGCAAACCCCCGCGCAATCTCCACAGCCCGCTCCTTATCGCGATCAGGCACCGAGATAAAAAGATTCCCCGCAACAGGGAGCCCCGGGGCCGCAGCCATCTGAGACTTCGCAAACGCAAGACCCGCATCCACATCAATGCCCATCACCTCGCCAGTACTCCGCATCTCCGGCCCGAGAGCAATATCGACTCCGGGGAACTTGATGAACGGAAAAACAGCTTCCTTCACGGAGAAATGTTTCGGAACAACCTCCTCCGTGAACCCAAGATCCTTCAACTTCTCTCCAGCCATCACCTTCGCCGCAAGCTTCGCGAGCGGGACCCCAATCGCCTTTGAGACAAATGGCACCGTTCGCGATGCGCGCGGATTTACCTCCAGCACAAACACTTGCTCGTCCTTCACCGCAAACTGAACGTTCATCAACCCGCGCACGTTCAACGCCTCTGCCATCTTCTTCGTCGCGACCTTGATCTCCTCCACCACCGCAGCACTCAAACTAAACGGCGGAATCACGCACGCACTGTCCCCCGAATGAATCCCCGCCTCTTCAATGTGCTCCATCACCGCGCCAATCACCGAAATATCCCCGTCCGAAAGACAGTCCACATCCACTTCCGTCGCATCTTCCAAGAACCGGTCGACGAGAACCGGTCGCTCCGGACTCGCCTCCACTGCCGTGCGGATGTATCGGCGCAAATCTGCCTCGGAATGAACTAACTCCATCGCACGCCCTCCCAAAACAAACGAAGGCCTCACCAACACGGGGTAGCCAACACGATCAGCAACCGCGACCGCTTCCGATTCGTTCGTCGCCGTTCCTCCCGGCGTCTGCTTGATTCCCAAGCGATCCAGCATCGCGGCAAACAGCTTCCGATCCTCCGCGATTTCAATGCTCTTTGGAGACGTTCCGATAATCGGAACTCCCGCCTCGGCGAGTCCGTTCGCCAGATTCAAAGGCGTCTGACCACCAAACTGCACAATCACGCCCCACGGCTTCTCCTGGTCGCAGATGTTCAAAACATCTTCGAGCGTGAGCGGCTCAAAATAGAGCTTATCGCTCGTGTCGTAATCAGTGGAAACCGTCTCCGGATTGGAGTTTACCATGATGGTTTCGAATCCTAACTCCTTAAGCGCAAAGGCCGCATGCACACAGCAGTAGTCAAACTCAATCCCCTGCCCAATCCGATTGGGGCCCCCGCCGAGAATCATCACCTTCCGCTTCCCACTCTCACGCCGCTCATTCTCGATACCGTATGTGGAATAATAGTAAGGCGTGTAGGCCTCAAACTCAGCGGCACAAGTATCTACCAGCCTGTAGGTTGGAACTACCCCCGCCGCCACACGATTCCGTCTCACCTCGGCATCCGTGGTCCCCGTCGCCGCCGCGATTTGCCGATCTGAAAATCCGTTTCGCTTCGCACGCCGCATCCCCGCTTCGTCACCAACGGATTTCGCCAACGCCTCCTGTTCCGCATGCAGAATCCGCAAGTGCTCCAAAAACCAGCGATCAATCTTCGTGAGCGCATGGATGTCCTCCACCGTCATTCCGTTCCGGAATGCCTGCGCCAAATGGAAAATCCGCTCCGCGTTTGGAGTTATTAATCGGTTCCGCAACGTCTCCGCGTCCAACGCCTTTTCAGCACCATCACCGCTAAACCCAAAGCGCTTGATCTCAAGACTCCTCAACGCCTTTTGCATCGCCTCGCGGAACGTTCGCCCAATCGCCATCGCCTCCCCCACACTCTTCATTTGCGTCGTCAACGTCGCATCTGCCTGCGGGAACTTCTCAAACGTAAAACGCGGGACCTTCACCACCACATAATCAATCGACGGCTCGAAACTCGCAGGTGTCTCCCGCGTAATGTCGTTCCGAACCTCATCCAAGGTGTACCCAACCGCCAGCTTCGCCGCGATTTTCGCAATCGGGAACCCCGTCGCTTTGGAAGCAAGTGCCGAGGAGCGCGACACGCGCGGATTCATCTCAATCACGATCATCCGCCCGTTGTCAGGATGAATGGCGAACTGAATGTTTGATCCTCCCGTCTCGACCCCAATCTCGCGAATCACGGCAAATGACGCATCCCGCATCATCTGGTACTCACGATCCGTCAACGTTTGCGCGGGCGCGACCGTAATCGAATCGCCCGTATGAACCCCCATCGGGTCCAGATTTTCGATGGAACAGACAATCACGCAGTTGTCGTTCCGGTCGCGCATCACTTCCATCTCGAACTCTTTCCAGCCCAATAACGACTCCTCGATCAACACCTCACTCACCGGCGACAAATCCAAGCCACGCGCCACAATCGTCTCAAACTCCTCACGGTTGTACGCAATCCCCCCTCCCATCCCGCCCAACGTGAAAGCTGGTCGAATAATCAAGGGGTACATTCCAATCTCAACAGCAGCTTTTCGCGCATCCTCCATCGTGTGCGCGGTGCACGAACGCGCCACATCCAACCCGATTTTCAGCATCGCTTCCTTGAACGCTTGTCGATCCTCCCCCTTGTGAATCGCATCGGCCTTCGCCCCAATCATCCGCACCCCGTGCTTGTCTAAAACCCCCGACGAAAAAAGCGACATCGCACAGTTCAACGCCGTCTGCCCGCCCAACGTCGGCAACAACGCATCCGGCTTCTCCCGCTCAATGATGCGCTCAACCACCTCAGGCGTGATTGGCTCAATGTAGGTGCGGTCCGCAAACTCCGGATCCGTCATGATGGTCGCCGGATTGGAGTTCACGAGAATCACCTGGTAACCCTCCTCCTTCAAAGCTTTACAAGCCTGAACACCCGAATAATCGAACTCGCATCCCTGACCGATGACGATGGGACCTGAACCAATGAGAAGTATCTTGTGGAGAGTAGTGTCGCGTGGCATGGGCAAAAGTTCGCAGTTTCTAACAAGCCGCAACCCTCAGAGCAACGAGAAGCACAACCGGTCTCCGCTTTTTCGAAGAAAACCGTTTCAGTGCCCCACACATCACACCTCCACTCGCACCTGATTCCCTCGAAAAATAAAAAAACCGGACGTCCGCACAACGCAGACGCCCGGCTCATTTCGACACCCAGCCTTACGCCGCTGCCTCGCCCTCGGACTCTGCCGCGGCAGATTCCTCACGACGCTCTCCCCGATCCGTGGTGCGCGAACCGCTCACCACCATCCGACGGCCCATGAACTCCTTTTCGTTCAACTCCGCCACCGCGCGCTTGGCCTCCTCAATCGTCGACATGGTCACAAACCCAAACCCCTTAGACCGATCCGTCTCCTTTGTCGTCACGACCTCCGCATTCTTTACATTCCCAACGCCACTGAAGAGTTCGAACAAATCGCTCTCCGCAGCATCGTAGGACAGATTCCCCACGTAAAGTTTCGGAGTCGTCACTTCCAACAACTCCGGCTTCCGTGGCGCCCGCTGCCGCGGTTCACGCCCCTCGCTGGACAGAGGACGCTCCGCCCCTTCCCCGCTCCCGCCACCGGACCGCCCTTGGTAAGCGGGATACTCCCTACGCGGTTCGCGAACGCCCGCAGGAGCGTCCGATCCGCCAAACCCGAAGAACCTCAAAATCCGGGCAAAAAACCCGAGTTTCTTCGGCTCCGCACGACGTTCCGTTCGTTCCCCACGCTCCATCCGGTCACCCCGATCACTCCGATTGCGTTCTCCTTGGCGGTGATCCCCACCGCGACGCCGTGGTCCGCGACTGCGACCCGAACGGCGATTATCATTATTACTCATGTGTTGCTAAGCGGCACCTGCGCCCGCTTTCCCGCCAGACCACGCTCAGTCACGCACACTTGCGGTGCGTCGCTGGTGTCCAGTGCTCTGATTTCTGAAAATCATCGGGAAAACGGGTAAACCTCGCTGGGGTGCCTTGGTTTCTTGTTTGCCGGAAGGGAAGGCCCCGCAACCTCTCTCGGATCACAGCAGCCCACTACGAACTCTCGAATGCGTAACCGGCGAGCCTCCCTGCATCTGGCTTCGACAGGCACCTCGGTACCCGCCCGGATCGCCATCACCCAAAGACAACTCGCTCCAATCACAACTCCGCCCCCACAAGGATGCGGATTCACCTTCCAGTAGGACCTCAGGTTACCGCCGCACCGACTCGGCGCAAGCTTTCAAAACGCTGGAGTGCTCCAACCTAATAAAGACTACGCCGATGGCAGGTGAACGTCCGGACTCGTGTCTGCCCGATAATCCACCCCTGCGAGGCCAAATCCAAACAAACGAAGAAACTCCTCCCGGTACCCCGCTATGTCCGAAACCGCCGCCAAGTTCTCCGTCGTTACGCCAGGCCAAACATCGGCCACCGCCGCCTGCACATCCTCCCGCATCTCCCAGTCATCAATCCGAATCCGACCCGCCTCGTCCAACTGCGGCGCCACGCCCGTGTAGAGACGGTCCGCAAACAAACGTTGAATCTGTTCAATACAGCCCTCGTGAATCCCCTTCTCCTTCATCACTTTGTACAATAACGAAATGTAAAGCGGCACCACCGGAATCGCACTACTCGCCTGCGTGACCAACGCCTTATTCACCGAAACATACGCCGCCCCGCCCCGCTCCCCCAACCGCGCATGCAAACGCTTCGCCGTTGCCTCCAAATCTTCCTTCGCCTTCCCAATCGTCCCATTCCGATAAATCGCCCACGTCAAATCCGGCCCAATGTACGAGTAAGCAACCGTCTTCGCACCCGCGGCCAACACTCCCCCCGCCTCCAACGCATTCACCCACAACTCCCAATCCTCCCCGCCCATCACCGACACCGTATCCGCAATCTCCGACTCCACCGCTGGCTCAATCGTCACCGGACTCACAATCCCTTTGTCCGTATCCACGGTCTTCGATGAGAAAGTCCCCGCAATCGGCTTCAACACCGACTTCGACGTTATCCCCGTCACCGGATGCGTCCGTCGAGGCGACGCCAAACTGTATATCACCAAATCCACCTGCCCCAAATCCTCGCGAATCATCTCCACCGTCCGCCGCTTAATCTCCTCCGAAAACGCATCCCCGTTGATGCTCTTCGCGTAAAGCCCCGCCGCATGCGCCTCGCGCTCGAACGCACACGAGTTGTACCATCCCGCCGTCCCCAACTTGCCGCCCTCAGGCGCCTTCTCAAAAAATACTCCCACCGTCGCCGCGCCACCCGCAAACGCCGGCACAATCCGTGAAGCCAATCCATACCCAGTCGACGCGCCAATCACCAAAACCCGCTTCGGCGCACCCGTCACCGATCCCTTAGAACGAACGTACTCGATCTGCTGACGCACGTGCGCCGCACAACCGTCTGGATGAGAGGTGATACAAATGAATCCACGGATTTTTGGCTCAATAACCATAGTGCTTAACCTTCGCTCACTCACGGAGACACCGTAAAGCATCTTCAACCCCGCCCCATCAGCAACGGCACGCCGCCTGCACCTCGTCCTCCCACCCTTCAACCGCGCCAAATCAGTTTTAGGAACTTTTCAACGAGCAACCCTCACACCCGCCCCCTCATCGCGCTAATCTCCTCAAACCATCCCTGCGTCCCATGCTCAACGCTCTCTGCCTCCAACAATCCCCCCTCACCTCCCGACGGGACATCCTTGCCCGAAGCGCCTTCGGCATCGGTGCACTCGGCCTCGCCGCCCTCCTCGATCAAAACAACCCCGCCAACGCCTCCCAAAACGAGCGCCCCGAGAACGAGCGCCCCGAGACCTCCCCGCTCGCCCCCAAACACCCGCACTTCACGCCGAAAGCCAAACGCGTCATCCACATCTTCTGCGAAGGCGGCCCCTCTCAAGTCGATACCTTCGACCCCAAACCCGCGCTCGAAAAAAATCACGGGCGCCTCGTCGACGAAGTCCTCAAAGAGTACCAAAAAAACGCCGGTGAAGCCGCATCCGGCATGGGCCGACTCTCCGGCAAACTCCAACGCTCTGCTTTCACCTTCGCAAAGCACGGCCAATCCGGAATGGATATCAGTGAACTGTTTCCAAAACTCGCCGCCCACGCCGACGAACTCTGCGTCGTCCGCTCCATGCACACCAAAACCTCAGTGCACGAGCCCGCCCAACTCATCATGACCACCGGCGAGTTCGCGAGCGTCCGCCCCAGCATGGGCTCCTGGGTCCTTTACGGCCTCGGCTCCGAAAATCAAAATCTCCCCGGTTTCGTCGCCCTTTCCCCAAACGGATCCACCGCCAGCGGCGGCAAACAATGGAACAACGCGTTCCTCCCCGCTTGGTGCTCCGGCACCGGTATCCCCACAAAAAATGCCGAACTCGCGCGCATGATCGAACACATACGCAGCGACACCACTTCCCTCCGCGAACAACGTCGCCAACTCGATCTCCTGCGCACCTTCCACGATGACTTCGCCGCCAAGCACCCCGGCAACGCCCTGCTCGACGGCCGCATCACCGCATTCGAAACCGCGTTCCGTATGCAAATCGAGGCCACCGACGCCTTCGACCTTTCACGCGAACCCCGAAACATCCGCGAACTCTACGGCGATACCGAACAAGGCAAACAACTGCTTCTTGCTCGTCGCCTCGTCGAACGCGGCGTTCGATTCGTGCAAGTATTTCACAACGGCTGGGATACCCACGACCTCAACGACGAACGCCATCGCGAACTCGCTGCCGCCTGCGACCAACCCCTGCACGCACTCCTCACCGACCTCGCCCAACGCGGCATGCTCAAAGACACCCTCGTCATCTGGGGCGGCGAGTTCGGCCGAACCCCCACCAGCGACAATAACGATGTCGCAAAAAAGAAAGGAATCGGACGCGATCACAACGCCGGAGGCTTCACCATGTGGCTCGCTGGCGGCGGCTCTCGCCCCGGCACCGTTTACGGTTCTACGGACGATTTCGGCGCCCTCGCCCGCGAAAACCCCGTCGACGTGCACGACATGCACGCAACCATCCTCCACCTGCTCGGAATCCATCACGAACGCCTGACCTATCGCCACGCCGGTCGCGATTACCGCCTCACCGACGTCTACGGAAACATCGTCAAAGGCCTCCTCGCGTGAAACAGCCCCACCTCACCGCTAAAAGCCTCGCCATTTGGATCGCTCTCGCCGCGATCGTTCTCTCCGCCTCCACAAAAGCAGCGGAGGAGAAACACGCGTTCTTCGAATCCAAAATCCGCCCCGCACTCGTTGAGCACTGCTACGAATGCCACAGCGCTGACAAAAAACAAAAAGGCGGCCTCGTCCTCGACACCCGCGAAGGTCTCCTGTCCGGCGGTGACACCGGTCCGGCTCTCATTGCAGGCGCTCCCGATAAAAGCCTGATCATCAAAGCGCTCAAGCATCAGGGCGACCTCCAGATGCCCCCGAAAAAGCGACTACCCGACACCGTGGTCGCCGACTTCGAACAATGGGTCCGTGACGGCGCGACAGACCCTCGCGACGGAAATCGCAAACCTTCTCCCGTCGAAGAACTGCTCGCCAAAGCCCCAACGCATTGGGCCTTCATTCCCCCAAAACCTTCCTCGAAATCTCTCGACGAACTCGCCGCGACGACAGGAAAGCCCGCCGCCAACAAACGCACGCTCATCCGCCGCGCATACCTCGACCTCCTCGGAATCCCTCCCTCCTACGAGCAAGTCGTCGCCTTCCAAAACGACAACGCGCCTGACGCCTTCGCACGACTCGTCGACCGCCTCCTTGACGACCCGCGCTACGGAGAACGCTGGGGCCGGCACTGGCTCGACGTTGCCCGCTACGCTGACAGCATGGGAGCCATCTTCAACGGTGACGACTCGTACCCCTTCTCGTTCACCTACCGCGATTACGTCATTCGAGCCTTCAACGAGGACAAACCCTACGACCGCTTCCTCCTCGAACAAATCGCCGCAGACCACCTCGACTCCGCGAAAGACGCCAGCACCCTTGCTGCTCTCGGCTTTCTCGGCATCGGCCCCCGAAAAGACCGCCGCCTCGATGACGACACCATCGACGATACCCTCGACGCCATCGGACGCGGCTTGCTCGGACTCTCCATCGGCTGCGCCCGTTGCCACGACCACAAACTCGAGCCCATCACCACCAAGGATTACTACGGCCTCTACGGGATCATGAAGAGCAGCCGCGAGCCGGAAACGCTCCCAGCCCTCCCTCAAGACGAATCGCCTGACGTTCTTGAGTACCGCAAAAAGAATCAGGAAGCCCGCGCCGAATACCTCCGCATCCACGCCTTCGAAGCCGACCGATCACTGACCGCAATCCGTTCCCGTTTAGGTGATTATTTATCCGCCGCAGAGCAGGCGAACTTCAAAACGATTTACGAAGAGAAAACGGTCAAACCCGACATCCTCGACCCGCAGCGTCTCACCACCGCTCCTCACAACCGCCTCGTCAAAGCATGGGACAAATGGGTCAAAGGCCATCCCGAAGTCTTCACCCCTTGGCTCGAACTCTCAGCTCTTGCTCCCGAGAAGTTCGCCGAAGAGGCCAAATCACGCTGCGAAACCTACGCCAAAAACGCGGACAAAAAACTGCTCCCACCCGTCGCGCGCCTATTCGCAAAGGCGGCACCGCGCGACATGCGCGATGTGGCGTTCCTCTACAACCAACTCTACGCCAGCCAAATCGAATCACTCTGGGGCGAAAAATGGCGCGAACCACTCAAGGCAGCCTGCGCCCCAAGCCCCGAGGAACTCGACCTCCCCACCAAAGAACTTGAGTTTCGCGCCATCGACCGTGTCACCACTGTCCAACGAACCAACGCTCTCCCCGAAGCCGACGAACAAAACCTGCGCGCCATCTTCATCGAAGACGGCTCACCCTTCGCCTTTACCGGACGCGATTTCGTTTCCAGCCAACTCTACCAAACACGCGATGTCGCCGATGGCATCCGCAGAAATGCAGCAAAAGCAGTCACGAGCGCTGCGGCGATGAAAGGTGCGCCCATTCGTGCCATGGCGTGGAATGACACCGACAAACCCTACAACGGCAAAGTGTTCGTTCGTGGAAATCCACGAACCCCAGGTGCCGACGCGCCACGCGCTTTTCTCTCCGTACTCAGACACGTCTCCCCCGAGCCATTTCCCTCCGACAAGAGCGGTCGCCTCGAACTCGCGCGCGCCATTACCAGCAGCAGCAACCCACTCACCGCACGCGTGATCGTCAACCGCATCTGGAACTGGCACTTCGGTGAACCCCTCGTCGGAACTCCCAGCGACTTCGGCTTTCGAGGCGATCAACCCGCCAACCAAGAACTCCTTGATCACCTTGCCACGTGGTTCATGGAAAATGGCTGGAGCTTCAAAAAACTGCACCGCCACCTGATGAACTCCACCGTCTACCAGCGAAGCGACTTCGGCCCGCGCCCCCTCGAACTCGAACCCGCACGAGACTCTATCCTCGCCGTCTCAGGACGCCTCTCCAACCAAACCTTCGGGAAAGCCGAGAAACTTCACGAATCCACTCGCCGAACCATTTACGGGTACGTCGACCGCCGGATGCCATCTGCTCTCTACCGCAGCTTCGACTTTCCTGACCCAAGCTTCAGCGCGTCAAACCGTGGACGCACCGCACTCGCCCCACGCGCGCTCATCCTGATGAACAGCCCACTCGCCACCGAAAGTGCCAAGGCTCTCGCCCAATCGCTCGCCGCTGAAAAGGACGACCCCGCGCGTATCACCGCACTCTTCCGGAAAGTCGTGCAGCGAGACCCATCACCCAAGGAAACGGAACGCGCCCTCGCCTACCTCGCATCGTACCCCGCCAATGATCTCGTTCACCCTGAACAGCAAGCGTGGCAGTACGGATACGGTGAGTTCGACCCTGCTTCCAAAAATCTCAAGGGCTTTGCATCACTAACCGCCTTCGACGGCAAAGCGTGGAAGGCCACCCCGAAACTCGCCGACGGCAAATCTTCCGGCGTCATGCTGGACGCCATGGGCGGCGATCCCGGTCCCGGCAAAGCCCTATCCACCGTCCGTCGCTGGACAGCCCCCCTCGACGGTCAAATCGTCGTGGCAGCCGAACTCGTTCATTCGGACGCAAAAACCGAAGGAGTCACTGCACGCATTCTCAGCGACCGACAGGGAGTCCTCGGCGAATGGAACGCAAAAACCTCCGCTATCTCCACTGAGCTACCCTTCGTGAAGGTGATTGAGGGCGAACATCTTGACTTCATCGTCTCCAGTCAGTCTGACACTGACGCTGGTGCTTATCAGTGGTCCCCCACCATCACCATGCCCGGTTCGGAAATGCCTGGGATGAGAGGCACTGCCCGACGCTGGGACGCCCGCACCGATTTCGCCGACCCTGCAAAACCGCAACGCCCTCTTTCTGCTCTGGAGGAGCTCTGCCAAACCCTACTCCTCTCCCCTGAGTTTGCGTTCCTAGAATAACCTCCCCCTCT
>JBIIXW010000176.1:0-5620 GCA_044347165.1 Chthoniobacteraceae bacterium | reverse complement strand
TCGACCAAACGCATACCCCATCAACTTGCGCCCAAATAAACGATAAAACTCATCCTCGCGCCCCAACAGATACCCCCGCAACCCCGCCAAACCACTGAACCGGTGACCATCCCTCGTCTCCCCCTCCAAATCCAACCTCCCACCAGTGTCGTCGACCTCTCGAATGCGACCCAGCGGATCAAAACCTTCCAACGCAAAACCCAAAGGATCGATGCGATCGTGACAAACCGAGCAGGCTTTGTCCTGACGATGCCGCGACAACCGTTCCCGCAAGCTGGCTGGGTTCGAACCGCGATCATCCAACGTCGGCACGTTCGCTGGCGGCGGCGGAACCGGCGTTCCCAACACATTGTGTAAAATCCAGTTTCCCCTCAGAACCGGACTCGTCCGCTGCGGATAGGATGTCCGAACCAACATGGCCCCCATTCCTAAAACTCCGCCACGCCCCGAAGTCTGAACTTCAACTCGGCGAAAATCAGGCCCGGTGACTCCCGGCACTCCGTAATGCCTCGCCAAACGCTCGTTGAGAAACGAGTGGCTCGCAGACAAAACCTCGCGTGCGGGCCGGTTTTGTTGAACTAAATCTGAGAAAAACAGCACAGCCTCACGCTTCAGATCCGCCCGCAGTTCCGCCGTGTACGCAGGAAACTTTTTGGCGTCGATTTTGTCGAATGCCTCCAGATCTCGGAACTCAAGCCATTGCCCGAAAAACTCCTCAGCAAATGCTTCCGCCCGATGGTCAGCCAGCATCCGACGCACTTCCTCGCGCAGGACCTCCAGTTCGCACAGGTGCCCAGTGGAAGCCCGCTTCAACAGCGCGTCATCTGGCATCGTCGACCAAAGAAAATAGCTCAACCGCGAGGCAAGCTCTGTAGAAGAAACAGCCACCACCCCAGACGCCCCTCCACCCGTTTCCATCCGAAATAAAAACTCCGGCGAAATCAGAGTCTCTACCACCACCTCCCGCGCCGCACTTTCGCGATCCAACTCCTTCGCAACCCCCGCTCGATACACCCCGCGGATACGTTCCCGGTCCTCCGAGCTCAAAGGGCGACGGAGCGCTCTCCCAACAAACCGCTCCAGATGCCCAAGAACCGCTTTTTCCCAATCCTCCGCCATTTGCTGATTCGGCTTCGTATTCCAAACAAACTGCCAGTTCGCGAGCGATTCTTTCAACCAATGCCGCTCCCCTTCCGCCAGTAAAGGCTCGAGTTGCGCATTACTGAAATAATACACCCCCAGCGGGTTAGGCCTGAGATGGTAGTTCCGCGCAATCTCCTCCAAACGCCGCTCGAACGAGTCCGGAAACGCCCGCTTCATCACCTCAAACTCCTGAGCCGCAGCCTTCTGCCCCGTTGAACCCCGCTTCCATACGGTAAGCACCCCGGGTATCACCGCATCCGGACGAGGCGGGTTCTCTCCCACCAACGTCCATTGAACCGTCGCGTGATCGATCTCCGGACCATCTAGGTTCAGCAACCCCGGCACCTTCAGCCGAACCCCGTCCGTTGGAACCGGCAACTCCACCACCACCGGCGCCTGAAGACCAAATGCGCCGGCTCCCATCTCCTTGCCCAAAGGATGCTTGCCAAACAATGCACCCGCTTTCGCCAGTCGATTGTAATGCCGCTCCGCGTGCCCCACATCACCGCCCGCAGCTCTCAGCGACTCCATCGCAACGCGGGCGTCGTCCGTCATCTTTCGAAGCCACTCCGCGTACCCAACCTTCCCACCGCCCTTCACCGTCAGCTCTAAATCTTGAAAACTCACGATGTCCCCTCGGTTCCCATCACCCGTATCCCCCACCACCAAAAATAAACGGTCTTTCCCCGCAATATCCGATGAAACGGGATAACGCCGGATGCCATCAGAGTCCTGCTGCATTCGCTGCACCCCTGCCCACCCGCCCTGAGACCGCTCGAACCAGGAACGCCGCTGCCTCTGAATCTCCTCCAACCGCTGACGAACCAACGCCGGCACCTGACCGCGATGCGCCGAATCCGGCCCCGGCAACTCCCGCCACGCGACCCGCGTCAAATCCAAGTAGCGCGACTTCGGCTCCACGGTTTGCAACATGTTCCACCAGTTCGAAAGAAACGCGGGATTCAGACGGTACTCAGTCGCCAACAGCCCGAGGTCGGTCGCTCCCGTCAACTCCTTGTGCCGAAACTTCCAACAAGCCTCCATGTAATCCGCCTCCCGAAGATCGTCCCCATCCTTCGGCACATGAGGAGTCGCTACCTTCTGATACCAAATGTATAAACTTCTCTCGACCATTGATTTCCACTGATCCGGCCCTCGAAGACCCACTTTTTCAGCAGAAAACTGAACGCCGTTCCCCGGCAAAATCGACGCGTGATCCGCAATGCGGCGTGCCGCCGAAATGTAACGCTCCAACTGCGCTGGAGTCAGATACAGCGCGTCGCCAATATTCGTAAATCCTTCCCCTCCGCCACCGTCCGGAACAAACCCGCCCGCAAAATCAAACCGGACACCCGTTAAATCACGAACCGTTCGCTCGTACTCCGTGTTGGTCAAACGCCGAAGCGTCACAGCGCCCGGATCACCCGCATTCTGAACCACCGCCTGTTTCCTTCCGTCCTCGACCCAACGAAGAAGCGCTTCTCGATCGGACGCCGAAAGCATTTTCCCCTCCTCCGGCGGCATCTCCTTCGAGCGCGTCACCTCTAAAACCTTCCCCCAAACATCGAAATCTTCAAAAAAGTCCGACCGCCCCAGCAGCGCCACCACATCCACGCCGCCCTTCGTCTTCCGACCGCCATGACACTCCCCGCAATGATCCCGAAGCAGAGCGGTCACTCGGTTTTCAGGCGGTGTCGCCGATCGGACGCCGGACATCATCAGCAGACACAAACAAAACACGCCTAACAGCCTGCCCAACAACGCACCAACCTGCTCAAAAGGAACAAACGCCCAGCGACACATATCGACACTTTAGCGCACCCCAAAAAACTTTCGATAGTCGCATCCCCGCGACGGGCGCAATCGGACGGCTGTTCGGTCCCCTCAACCCGATTCGCGCGGCGAATCCTGCCTTTCCGTCTCCAGATCCCATGGTAAACCTCAACGCATGATGATTACACGTCGTGAAGGTCTGAAATCCCTCGCTCTGGCCGCCGGCGCCCTCGCCATCGGCTCGCAATCCAGCCCAGCCGCCGCGCAAGGCAGCGCAGAACCCCACAAGGTTCCCGCACTCGGCTACGATTACGACGCCCTCGAGCCGTTCATCGACGCCGAAACGATGAAAATCCATCACGACAAGCACCACGCTGCGTATGTCGCAAAACTTAACCAAGCCCTCGCGAAACATCCGCACCTCGCTGCGAAACCGCTCGATACGCTCCTATCCCAACTCGACGCGCAACCGGAGGATATCAGAAACGATCTCCGGAATCACGGCGGCGGCCACGCAAACCACTCTCTCTTCTGGCAATGCCTGAAAAAAGGGGGATCCGCCCCCGCAGGCGCCCTGCTCAAAGACATCGAAACCCATTTCAAAAACCAACAGACGCTCGAAGAACAACTGGTCACATCGGGCCTCAAAGTCTTCGGCAGCGGTTGGGTCTGGCTCGCCGTCCGCGACGCCAAACTCGTCGTTGAAACGTCCCCCAACCAGGACTCTCCCGTCATGTCCGGCGCAAAACCGCTCCTCGGGATCGACGTCTGGGAACACGCCTACTACCTCAAATACCAGAACAAACGCGCTGACTACCTCGCCGCCATGATGAAGCTCATCAACTGGGATTTCGTCGCGGCACGTCACGCAGGTCGCGCATAAGCCGCGCAAAAACTTCCTCATCGATGGACCGCTCCATCGCTCTTCCTGTCGCGACCGCCACTCTGGCCGCCCAACTCGTGCTCGGGTGGCACCCTGCTGCAGATCGTTTCACATGGTCCATGGAAAACCTTCCCGTCTGGGTGGGACTCGCCCTTCTCGTCCGGTTTCACAAGCGATTCCCCCTCAGCAATCTCTGTCTTGCGCTGCTCGCAATTCACGCCCTCATCCTTGCCGTCGGAGGCCACTACACCTACGCAAAAGTTCCTCTGGGTGACTGGGCCGCAGACATTCTCAACCTCACAAGGAACCCTTACGACCGGTTAGGCCACTTTGCCCAAGGATTCGTGCCCGCTATCTTGACTCGAGAACTCCTCCTCCGCCTCTCTCCAATCAAAAAGGGGAAGCTTCTCGCGTTTGTATGCCTCACCACCTGCCTCGCGTTCAGCGCGTGCTACGAGTTCATCGAATGGGGTACCGCACTCGCCACCGGCGAGGCAGCTGAAGACTTCCTCGGAACCCAAGGAGATACTTGGGACACACAATGGGACATGTTCATGGCAACCATCGGCGCGTCCGTCTCGCTCCTCACACTCTCCCACGCCCACGACCAATCCCTCACCAGCCTCCTCTCGAGGACAACCCAAACCCACACTGTGTCATGATGAATCCGTCTGCTTCTGCGCGAAAATCGTTGGTGCTTTTGTCAGACATCGCCTCGTTCGCCGCCTCGCTCGTGGGACTGCTGATCCTGTACCCCTCCGAGACACAGTGCCTCGAACCAACCACCGCCCCACTCGCTAACTGGTCACATCCAGGAACTCCCGTGGACGATAAAGCCCTCGAAAGCCGCTGGCTTTTGGCGATGCAAAAACTCGAGGACGAGGGTGCGAATATTCCAGACGGTAAGGCATTGGTTGAGCAGCTCAAAACCCGCAAGAGCTGCCAGTTACCGAACCCACCCAGACCAGTGGGGCAGGTGCCAGACAAGCCAGCCAACTGGCCCGCTTTTTATGAAAAACACGTCGGAAAGACGGTGGCTGTTCTTGCCCGCTACAAGTGTGATCGATGCAACCGCTGGCACTTGCGCGATTGCGGCGGACTCGTCTTGTCGCCCAATGGAATCATCGCGACGAACTATCACGTGATGGACCACTCCGATTCCGGAATCTCCGCTGTGGGGCTGCCGGATGGAAGCATTTTCCCCATCGCTGAAGTGCTGGCGGCAGATCCAACGGCAGATGTGGCAATCGTTCGCGTCGATACTCGCGGCAAACCACTTCCAGCGCCGGAACTCAGAGTCGATGCTCCCGTCGGCGCCCCTGTCGCCCTCATCAGCACCCCAGGAGACGCCCACTATTTTTTAACAACAGGAATCATCTCCCGCTACGGATTCTGGCCCTACAATGGTCAGCGCGCCGAGCGCATGGACATCACCGCAGACTTCGCGCGCGGCAGTAGCGGCTTCCCCGTTTACGATGCCGAGGGACGCGCAGTGGGGATCGTCACCTCGACGACGAGCTTCCACGCAGACAATCAGAACGGCAAAAAAGAGAACGTTCAGATGGTCTTCAAACATTGCGTTCCCATGCGTTCAATCCTCCGACTGATCGCTGGTTCTCTTCCCTAGAACCCGCCGCACCTCCGCAGCCTCCCCAAAAGAGACGGAGCGCTCCCACAGCTGACCTTCCGACTTCACACCCGCGAACGTTCACGCCATCATCCGTCATGGCAGACTTCGCATCGAACCCTGTAGACGACGCTTTCTACAAACCGGCCGACTCCTTCTTCAAAGGAGCCACCTCCGCACTCACCTACGACGAC
>JBIIXW010000175.1:0-5651 GCA_044347165.1 Chthoniobacteraceae bacterium | reverse complement strand
CGCCCCCTTCCATCGCAACCCAGCGCGTCACGCCATCCAGCAGAGACTCCGACACCGCACGAATCCGCGCTCCCTCATCCCGTTTCCAAACAATCACTTCCCCAAAACTTCCCGTCGCCAACGTCCGCCCATCCGGAGAAACAGCCAGCGCAGACACAAAATCCGAGTGAATGTCGCCCGAAGGTAACCCACTGCGCTTCGGTGCCTCAAACCGCCCCACCACCCCGCCGTCCCCCACCGCACGCACATCGACCGCACCCCCGCGTCCCGCAAAAACCGTGCACCCATCCGGCGACAGCACCAATGAACGCACCATCCGCAACGCCCCCTGCAGGGGAGTCCATACCACCCTCTCACGCGCCTTCGCCTCCCCCTTCGCTCCCGCGTTAATCCAATCGCGCACCACCGTAACTTCCGCCTCCGACAACCGATGCGCCCCCACCTTGTTCTGCGCCGGCGGCATGTACGGCTTCTCAAGCTTCGCACATACGCGATACACCAAACTCCTGTCCGCATCACCGGGCTTCAACGCGGATCCTGCGTCCCCACCCGTCACCATCAGCGCCGGCGACTCAAGATTCAGCGAGGCCTCCGACCGCGTCGTATTGTGACACGGCAAACAGTTCACCTCCAAAATCGGCAGCACATCCTTTTGGAAATCCGGCGCCCCAACAGCGTGCGGTTCAATCGAACCCGCTACGCAACAAACAATTGCACCCCAATAGAATCCGTGCATGCGCATCATGGCTTAATCTCCACAAGAAAACTCAACGACCGAAACACCGCCTCAATCTCCGCAGGCTTCCTCGCCTCCTCCACTTTCTCCGCCTTCTCTCCCGCCTTCGGTTCGCTGGCGCCAACCTCCGCCACGGAGACCATCGGAATCGCCGGCACAAACTTCGGCTTCAACACCGCATGGATAAAATGCTTCCCAACAGGGACCTTCAAATCCGTCAGCGAAACCTCGAAGGGCGCCTCGCCACTCTCACTCACCGTCACCTCCGGCATCTTCTCCAACCCGTACACCCCCGCTAACCGGACCTTCACAGGCCCCTTGTACCCCTTCGGAGATTCCACCCAAAACTTCCCCTTCAACTTCTCGCCCTTCTTCAACTCCTTCGATTCCAAATCCATCGAAACTCTGAACTCTGTATCCGTGCCCTGAACCAATACCGGCACCGAATCCAGCAACCGCCACCGCGGCCCATCCACTAGTTCCTGCGCCGACACGGTCCGCACCGGAACCCCAACCCCCAGAGGAAAATGCTTCCCGTCCACAACCGCGCGAAAGCTCAGCGAACTTGCCCCCTCCACCGCATCCGGCCCCGCAGTTACCATCACCACCGCCGTCGAATCATCCGCCCCCAGATGAGCCGACTCCACCCGCAGTCCCTCCGGCACGCGATCCCCCTCAACCACAACCTCCCCTTTCCAAGACGCCGCGCGTTCCACCGCAACACGAAATGCCATCGAATAGCCCCGACGAAAAAACGCCGGCGTCACCGTCGCCTCCAAGTTCGTGCTCCGCTGCGGAGGAGCAATCTCCTTAGCAGGCAAAGCCGCAACCACTCCCGAAACCAACGGGACTGCCGCGCCCACCTTCCCGAAATGCAAGCGCCACAGCACCTCGCGACGCTCCAACGGTTGCTGTTCATCAATCACCAAACGGAAACGCCCATCCTCCTTCACCTCAAACCGACCGGTCGGGTCACGGTGTACCATCGGATATTCCCAGTTCACCAACGCTCCGTCGTCGCCCTCCCAAACCACACCGCCGCCCACCTTTTCAACCCAAGCTCGCATATCCGAACGCGCCCCCATTCGTGACGCGTAAACGTCCACGCCAAAACTGTCTCCCTTCTTCGCCTCAAACTCGAACGCAGCTCGCGCAGCCTTTTCCCGAAATAACCCCTGCACCCATGCTTCAGACGACGGCAACTCCATCTTCTTGTCGGAAGACCATTCGAGAATCCCCTCCTGAGGAAACGCCGGCACCGGAAAGCGCCTCCCCATCGGGTCTTTCAACGGTTGCTCAGAAATCTGCAACACATACGGGAACGCGTCCCCACCCCGAAAAACCAAATCGCTGACCCGCAACAGCACCTCGCAATCCTTCTCCGCGCGATACACCAACTCTTCCTCATCACGCACCGAAGCATTCGGCAAATCCACCCCAGAAGCATCCGCAAGACCCAGCACACCAACGAGGTTTGAATCCACCACACTGGACCTCAGCCGCGCTCGCAGCGTCTGCCCCGCGCGCATCGAGACACGGTACCAATCCACCGCCTCCTTCTCCGTAAACCCACCCACCTCACACGGCACCGAAACGTGAATAGCCTTCGCCGCCGCAGAATGATCACCCTCCTCACGTCGCACATCCCCCGCGCCCACCCACAACCTTCGCACCCCGCTGATGCCGTGTGCCCCTTGGAGCCAAGCTTCCACCACACCAGAAACCACTTCGGCATCCAGATGAACCTCGAACTCGCCAGCCTTTTTCCCCTGCGTCGAACGCACCCCCGCTGAAGAAAACCGCAACTCGGTTCCCTCCAACATCTCCCCTGCCACCTTCACCGAAACCGTCTCGCCAACACGCAAAACGGCCGGAGTAACACTGTTCAAACGCGGCCCCGGATATTGGCCCCAGAGCGCTCCATCCCCAAAAACCCAACAAAGGGTTAACCCCACCACTCCTCCAAATCGCCTCCACAAAACCCTCGCGCTCCCTCTCGAAAAAAGACCACTCCTCATGTCAGTGATTGAAAAGAAACTCCTTCGTGTTCAACAAACTCCACACCACGTCCTCCCACGCCGCCTTGCCCGCCGCCTCCCGCGCCCCTGCATCCCCGCCGTTGCCCTCCACCGCCGCAACCTTCCGCTCCACGTAACCCTTCGCCAACTCCACCTCCGCCGCACTCGGTTCGCGAGCGAGCGCCCGAACGTACAAAGCTCGCACCGAAGTATCCATGCCCATCTTCCCCTTCGACGCTACCGCCGCAAAACCCTGCGGATGCGAAATCCGGGCCCGCATATCGTCACTGTTCAAGAAGTGAAGGCTCTGCGAAAGACTCGCCTCCGAGGACCGCTCACACGCACACGCCGAAGCCGCAGCCGGACGGCCAAACAAATCAAAAAACTGATCCCTCGTGTACCAACTGTCCGGTAACTGCGTCGCCAACGTCCCCTCCGGTTGCGCCTGAAACCGCTGCGGATAACCGCACACCCGATTAATCGCATCCGACATCACCTCCGCCGGAAGTCGACGCCCAAAGTATCGCGCAAAATACTGATCCGCCCCCGCGTTCCCCTCCACAGGGTCACTCGACAACTGGTACGCCGCACTCAACACCAAGGTTCGACACAACCGCTTCAAACGAAATCCGCCCTTCACAAAATCCGCCGCCAACGCGTCCAGCAACTCCGGATGCGTCGCCGGATTCGTCTCCCGCAAATCATCCTCCGGCTCCACCAATCCCCGATTGAAAAAGTGTTTCCAATACCGGTTCACCAACGCCTTCGCAAAAAACGGATTCCCTGGTGCCGTCATCCAATCCGCCAACGCTACGCGCGCATCATCCTCCGGCGCAATCTGAAGCGCCGTACCACCCGGCACCGACGGCGGCACAGCCTCCCCCGTCCGCTTGTGCGTCGCCACCGGTACCATCCGCTTCGTCACTAAAATCTCCTCCCCCAACCGCTCCGCAGGCTTGCGCTGCAACTGCGTGAAGAAAGCGCCGAGCGCCCAATAATCCCGCTGACTCCACTGCTCATACGGATGGTGATGACACTGCGCACACTGCATCCGCACCCCCATGAACAACTGCGCCGTATCCTCAATCTGCGACGGCAAATCACGTAACTGACGATACCAAGCCGCCGCCGGCACCTCGGCCACGCCCCCGCGAGCGGTCAACAGCGAACGAACAATCCCGTCAAACGGTTGGTCTCCAAACAACTCCCCTCGTAGCCAACGATGAAACGAAAACGTCCCGTGCATCAAACTGTCATCCCGAAACGGGTCCAAACTGCGCCGGTTCCGCAATAATGACGCCCATTGCCCCGCGAAATGATCCGCATACGCAGGAGCGTCAAGCAACCGGTCCACCCACTTCTCGCGACGCTCCCCTTCAGGAAGTGCAAGATAATCAGCAACCTCTGTCTCGCTCGGAAGCCGGCCCGTCAAATCCAACGTGACCCGTCGCAGAAACGTCGCGTCATCGCACAGCGGCGAAGGCTCAACGCCCGCCTCCCGCATCACGGAAAAAACTCCCTCGTCCACAAAGTTCCTCGCCCTCGGGAACTTCGCAACGTCAAGCACCGGACCCCGGGGAACCGTCACACGGAACACCCCCATCTTATCCCCGTACCGCGCCATCACCGCCACAGTGCCCGGCCGCCCTAACATTCGCACGACACCACGGTCATCCACCTCCGCCAACCCCTTTTCATTTGATTCAAACCCCGTGAGATGCGTCACATCGCGCACCGTCCCATCATCAAAATGCGCCGCCACCGCCAGTCGCTGCGTTGCGTCCGCACTCGCCACACGCTCCGGCGGCATCACCTCCAACCGAACCACCCGAGCACCTCCCTCGAGATCCGACGGCATCCCCTGCCGCATCCAATCCGCAATCACCTCGTAAGAACCACGCCCCTTCTCCAAACGCTTGCCTCCACCGTGCGGAATCACCGCCGCCCCCTTCATCAACAACAAACTCGAGTCCGGTGCCGTCGGCATCACCCGACGCGCCCGTCCAGACACCACCAAAAAATCGTAATCCTCCTCCGGCTCAAACCCGAACAGCGAGAGCTTAAACCCGTTCTGTCCGGTTGCCTTCCCGTGACACACCCCACCATTGCAGGACGTCTTCGTGAAAATCGGCACAATCTCATTGCGAAAACTGACCCGCGACGCAGCCTCCCCCCCCAACCCCGCGACCTCGAGCCTCCTCTCTCCCACAACTTTCCCCTCCAGAGTCGCGCGTGCCACAACGCTCCCATTTGCCACCGGAACAATCGCGCCCTCGCGCCACTCAACCACACCAGAAGGCTCGAAGCGCCACTCCGCCCGCGAACTCAAATCTTCGAGCACCCGTCGCCCATCACCCCGAACCACAAGCGGCACGACTCGGCTCCTTCCCCCCTCCAGCCGATGCGTTGCGAACAACAACCCGTCGCCCTTCGGCACACCGGCCCGGTCCTCAGCCAATGCTTCCAAGACGCCCCCACATCCCAAAAACAGCACCCCACACAGAGCAAAAGTTTTCACCATAGACATCACGCTACCCGTAAATGCAGGACCAATGCCCACGCCCTGAGTTTAACCCAAAACAAACCCGTCACTTCTCAGCACTCAAGCCGCATCCGTCGCAGAATCGCGGAGGACTATCCCTGCCGCTCACTCTCCAGCAACGACTTGCGCAAGACCGGCCGCGAGTTCCAATAACCGCGCCTTCTCCGCGTCGCTCCAATCATAAGCTTCCGCCTTCGCAATCCCCACAACCCCACGCAACACACCCGCTCGGTCAATCGCAGGAACCGCAACCGATCCCTCCATGCCCGTCGCCTTCGCATTCGGACGCGCCTGCCCCGAGGTATCCGTTTGCAAGTTGCACAAGCTCACCGCTTCGCGCCGCTCCGCAGCCAAT
>JBIIXW010000061.1:0-17584 GCA_044347165.1 Chthoniobacteraceae bacterium | reverse complement strand
CTAGGCTCAGGAGGGTGCAACACTGTATCTCGCCCCTACGGGGCTCAGATGGTTTTTAATCTCTTCCTCGGGCGTTGCCCGAGGCTGTCATGAGGTGCCCCGTTGGGGCACCGGAACTCCCCCATTCCCGCAACAGCTTTCATGTAAAGTTCGCCCGAATGCCTGCGGGAGCCAATGGCCATTCCCGTTTTTAGGATTAGCCGTAACTCGCATGAGGTTCAAAATCGCGCGCCCCGGTGCAGGGGGCAACTCACCGACCGGAAACCTTCCACGACGAATCCAGAGAAGATCTTCCCCAGCTTTTCGATGCTCGCCGCGGTAGAGCGGGTGCGTACAGTTTGAGTTTGTCCAGTTTGAGAATGAGAGGGGGTGGGAATCAACCTTCTGGACGGAAGGGATTGATGACACGGACGCCGCCGTAGTCCTGCCCGTGGTTGAGGTCTTCGGAGTAGAGAGTGTGGCAGCCAAGCTTCAGGGCGGCGGCGACCATGGTGGCATCCCAGTAGCGGATTTTGAAGCGCGTCTTGATTTCAAAAGCCTGCTGGGCAAGTTGAACGGTGGTTTCGACCAGCGGGTAAGTGGCCATGATGCTGACCATGTCGGCGATTTCTTCGCAGGTGAGGCCGAGATGCGTTTTGCGAAGCGTGACATCCATAAACTCTTGGAGAACTTGCACGGAAAGGCCGAACTCGGATTCCACCATGAGCCGCTGGGCGATCTCGCGATTGGGGCGATCTGCTGGAGCCCCGGAAACCACGTAGATAAAGATGTTTGTGTCGAAGAAGACCATTATTCCCATTTCCCTTCGTGGCGGTCGTAGATTTCGTCGCGATTCAGCCGCCCGACAGGTTCCGTATTTCTCCCTCGCGAGAGGGCAGCGATGAGTGTGGCCGCGCGGGCTTTGCGCTCGGCATCTATGTCGGGCGCTGGAATCGGATGAGTGATGACGTAATCCACACCTTGCAGAACAAGCTCCTTGAGGGTGGTTTTTCGCTGGACCGCCACAAGCTTGGCGCGCTGAAGCAGGTCATCTGGGAAATCAATCGTGGTTTTCACGAAGCAATAAATACAGCAATATGGTTCGCAAGTCGAGGCGCGAGAGTCGTGACGGTCTCGCCATCAATAATGTGGAGGAACTGGCATCGTTGCCAAGGGACAGCGCCGAAGACCGCTTTGCGCGCTGCGGCCATACCAGGGTGGTCGTCGCTGACGATGAAGGTGACGCCACAGAGGCCGCGCTGGATAAGGCTTTGAAAGAAGGAGCGCCAGTGAGCCTCGGCTTCACTGAGGGCGACACTCACGCCCAAAATGGTGCGATGGCCGCAGGCGGTGATACCCAGCGCGAGAGGGACGGCACAGTCGGGGAGGTGGCCGTCGTGGCGGACCTTTTCGTAGCGGGCATCGAAGACAAGGTAGGGACTTTGTCCCAGAGGGCGGTCGCGCCATTTTTGGAGTTCGGCGTCGAGCAGTTTTGCGCATTCGCTGACTTGAGTGGAGCTGACGGAGGCACCGCAAAGTTCCTCGACGATGGCGGAGACATTGCGGGTGGAGACGCCTTGGGCATACATTTCAGCGAGGGCGAGCTTGAGTGCCTGCTCTGAGCGGAGACCTTTGTCGAGGGCGCGGGGATAGAAGGGGGGGTGTCCGCGGACTTGAGGGATGCTGAAGGTGATGGGGCCGAGGCGGCTGGTGAGGGTTTTGGGCTTATAACCGTTTGCATAGCCCTTGCGCGCGTCGGTACGCTCGTAGGGTTGGGCTTTGGAGGACGTGGCGACGTTCGATGCGCATGGCTTCGTTGACGAGGAGGCGCAGACCTTCGGCGAAGCCGTCATGGCCGTGCTTGGTGAGGAGTTGCAGGACGTGGTTGGGGAGTTCAGGGTTGTCGTTGTGGGTCATGTGATGGGCTCATAGTTGGATGTGTTTGGCGACACCCCAACAAGAAACCAACATGGCTTGCCCTTGCCCAATTTTTTACGAGAAGGGAGCAGCGTCGCCCCTTTTGGGTTCGGCTGCGCTCGGCTTGCTACGCTCGCCTTCGCTCCACCTCATCCCAAAGGGGTGACGCTGGAGGGGAGAAGGAGAATTTACAGAAACAGATTTACACCGACGTTGGAGGTGTCTTTAGATAAAGAAGAAATGTTTTCTGGATTATTGTTGGTTCAGGTATAATGCATGAGTGACCTTATGGATAAATGGAAATGTTATTTGCGGGTTATCAAAACGGCTGAACTGATGGCGATGTCTGATGCCGAGGTGGTTTCGCTGCTGAAGTTGCGTTTTGAAAAACGGCAAAGAGCTATTAGCGTAGATTCGCATTTCCCGCAAAGGTATGAGTATCGGTATAAATGGAAGGAAGAGTACGAGAGCGAGTATCAATGGATGATAAGTCATGAAAGACCGAAAGAAAAAGAGACGCCCTTTGAGACACAGTTTTTGGAATATTCCGCAGAGGAGTGCCCCGGCAATGTTCGTGAGGCGGATATAGATGAGGGAGCTCTGTTGGGAAGGGGATCCCCAGCGATTGATCTGGCGATTGCTAGGTACGGGCGCTCGATAAAAACGGTTTCCTCTCTGTTCCAAAACGCAAAACCGGGAACTGCTATCAGGTTGGCTTGTTTGTCAAATCAATCCCTGTCAGAAGGGTTGTGGTTGCGAAGTGAACATTTTCCTTTCCCAACAAGTTTGTTGTCTAATGTTGAAGAAGAAGATTGGTTCATTCGGGCTAATGAACGTAGGGTACCGTGTTCTGAGCTTTCTTTTGAGATATGGTCCGTTCCCAGCCCTGCACTTCTCGATTGGGTGGGGAACGCTCCGGACGAGGAGCTCGACGCATTATTTGAGAATCCGACTCTAAGCCCTGCTTTCGTATATAATCTATTCAGACGAAAGGAAAGTTGGAGTAAGATTTCAGACGAAAGACTTCTCAAGATTGTCGATATAATCGGTAACAATGAACGATTGAAATCGCCGTGGAATGAATATCTTGCGAATGTATCAAGGGATTATAAATCTGAATATTATTACAATCATTTTTTTTACGCGACTTGGGAACTCGCAGGGACGGTGCCAGTGTCTGACTGCTGGGCTATCGCGCTTGCAAAGGTTTTCCGAAATCAGCCCGTGATTGAGTCTGATAACTTAAGCGAAGTGGGCGGACCACTTTTATCTGAAGTGCTCGGTTGGTCGGAAAGGTGGCTTCCCATCCCCTGCAGTAGTGCATCCGACCGTGGGTATAAAGGTCTCACAAACACGAGTCCTTCGGAGAAGTTCGCAGCATCCGCCGCTGGCGATCCCCGAGGAGTAATTCGTAGAGCGTTAGCAAAAGTCGCCATCAGCGGTTGGAGGAAGGAACATGACATCCACCAGATGATCTTAAATAGTGAAGATATTGCTTTCCGTTCTGCGGCCTACTCAGTCATGCGATTCACGACTGCGGAGCAACTTGAAGCGGGCTTCGAGCGAGATCGCGAGATCGCGAGAGAAGGCTTCGTGCTGAACCCGAGAATCTGGGAATCAAAAGAAGCGCGTCACCGGCTTCGCTATTTGCTCAGGCCTCCTATCTACAAGCAGCTTGAAAAAGAGATGTTTGTGAAACTTTACAACAGTGATTGGCGTCGTGCATTTGACTTCGGGGGGTTCGATTCAGGGTTGAACTATCCAACTGGAGAGCAGCTTCTCGTCTGCGCCCAAAAAAAAGAAAAAGAGGCTACACTTAAATCTGCATCAAAACCAATTCTTGGACATGCTTCGATTCAACTTAATGAGAGCGACGCGCAGTTAAAAAGGGAGATATCAAGGAGCTTGGAGCGTCTTTCTGATAGGACTAATGATTTAGTCGCGAGTGTAGATGATTTAGTCGCGAGTGTAGATGATTTAGTCGCGAGTGTAGATTTCATCAATCGTGGCCTTAGTGAGTTAAAAATAGATTTTTCAAACTTGGTTGAGACGTTACACTCTCTTCGTGCGGATCTTCACCCTTTACCGTCTTTTAATGTACGAGAGGGGCGGATATCTTTCGGAGAAAAGGCGGACTTGGAGTCTTTATTGCAGCGCTTGACGGCCATATGTGAAGTAGTCGCGGAGCAAAAGCAGCGGTTCTCCGAATCATCTTGAGTTTACTTGAGATGAGAGCTCTGCTGACCATTAAAAAGGTATATAAAGTAAATAGGCGCTACACTATATGCTTTTCCGGAAGAAAAAAGTTTGTCGGTTGTGCGGGAGCGATTCCAGTGGATTCAGCGAGGGTGAAATCAGGTTGTTTCCAAGAAGAACTGAATTGATCAAGCTTAAGGTACCATCTGGCTGGGTATGCTCTCAGAGACATGAGTGCTTTGAAGATGCAAAACGGCGCAACCGCGTTCCAATGACAGCGGGGGAATTCTGTTCCCATTTGGGAAAACGACGACATTCCTCACAGATGCGTGACGTAGAAATAAAGGTGTTCTCTTCGTTACATCCAGAGGCAGCATATCTTCCCATACGTTTTCGTACACAGGTCGAGGTGAGCCGGAGTTTTCTATGGGGGGATCAAAAGGTTGCCTATGGAGAGCTGCACTGGGTCAACGGCCAGATTGACTTTGACGACAGAGGCGATTTGCCGGATGTCATTTCGAATAAAAAATCCTTGTTGGAACTGACATCTTGTTTTAGCGCGGAGACGCAAATCAGTGAGAGCGATGAGCTTAATCTATATTTAAAGGCGGGTACCCGTTTTGCCGCTCCGATTGCAAAGAGAGTTCAAGATTCGTATGCCAGTGGGTCCACAGCTCTAGTTCTTAGCTTCCGTGTAGAGCGCCCAATTGAATGCGACATGCCTGTTACCTACTGGGAAATCGACACCATTTTTCGGGGTGTTGCGGACAAAATACCAGACAACCACCAAAGCGAAGTTTCTTGAGGTTGATCTCTGTATCGCGACGACAGGATGAAGGAAGGATCTCGAGGGGATGGTTGCGAAACTCAAGAGGTAACATTTTCAGATCTCGCTTCTATGGCGTTTTGTTGTGTCACTGTGAGATGAAACTATTTTTTGGACGCTGTTCCATTGACCCCAATGGACTTCTTGGATCAATCCTCTGAAGTACTCTCTCGAAACATTTCGCGATAGGCGCCAACATCGGCTGGAAAGTGAGGCATGTCCTTGAGGTGTCTTCTGCGCTTCATCAACTTTCAAAGGAACTTCTGACCGCGACTCGACGCTTTGAGCAGGTGCGTTCGCGTGTTCGTTCAGCAATAATTCACTCGCTGTCACCTTCCGTGTTTCACGACTACTCGGAGCTCGAGGGGTGAGGTGCCGCAGTTCCCGTTTCTATGCTTCAATCCGCCGGTAGAGACGCTGTGCATTGGGTATTTCGGCTGCTTGGCTGTTGTGGAGTGCGGTTAGGGTGACTCGACCACCCAGATATTTCGGAACCGGACGGGGTTGCCGTGGTTTTGCAGGTGAAGGGGGCCGGGGTCGGGGCCCTCTTTGACGGGGGCCGCCGTGGTGCCGTGGGGTAGTTCGGTATCATCTTGTACGACTACGCCATTCAGACGGGTGGTGAGACGCGCATTTTTTACCTTTTTGCCCTCCGCATCGTATTTTGCGGCGGTGAACTCGGTGTCGTAGGTTTGCCATGCCAACGGAGGGAGGCACATGTTCACCGCAGGATCTTTAATGCTGTAAACTCCTCCGGTTTCGTTGTTTTTGCCAAGGAGACCGAAGGAGTCGAGAACCTGCGTTTCGTAACGGCCTTGGTAATAGACGCCGCTGTTGCCGCGGCCTTGTCCGCGCGCGCTCGGCATGTACGGAGTCATGAACTCGATATGGAGTCGATGGCTCCCGAACTTCTTGACGCTGGTAGTGCCTTCCATCAGGAGACCGTCCTGGGTCATGCGCCCGCCTTGAAACTGATCCGCGCTGGAGCCGTCGAAGAGGATGATCGCGCCGGCCGGCGGTTTCTCTCCGAGGGTAGGGCTCTTCCGCTCGGTGCGGATGAGGGTTCCTTGGCGCGTTGTGTCGCCCGAGAGGACGACGGCGGCTTTGGCGTCCTTGAGGGTGACGGAGAGAGTGTCGTTTTTGAACACGGTGGCTCCGTCCTGAGTTGCGCCCTCGAGCTCGCGTCGGGACGCGGCAATGCCGCCTGCGCCGGGGAGGCCGCCGTCAAAGAGAACGGCTTTGAAGGTACCGTTTCCGAGGGCGATGACTTGGAGGCCAGTGGCGTGTCCGTCGAGGCTTCCTGCGTATTCGCCTTGGACCAAGTAGTCGGGGCCGGCTTCTGCTGCCGAGGTTGCGACGATGCCCTTGTTTGCTGGGTCAGCGGCGGAGGCGACGATGGCGATGAGCGTTGCGGGGAGGAGATGGAGGGGTTTCACGAGGTGAAGAATAGCAAGACCCTTTCCTGCGTCCGGATGAAATCAGGGGGCGTGATGGGGCGACGGGTGGAGAGAGCTTGCATCGGTGGTGGGGCGGGGATGCAGTTCGCCCATGAAGTGTGCAAGTGATTGGGCGGGGCGGGCGGTCTCGCCGGAGGATGTTGTTTCCGGCATTGAGAGCGGGGACCGGGTGTTTGTGCATGGGGCGTGCGCCGTGCCGGTTCGCTTGGTTGAAGCGTTGGCTGCGCGAAGTGATGTCACGGGGGTGGAGCTTTTTCACCTGCACTTGGACGGCAACAATCCATTGGTTTCGCGTGGAATGGAGAAGCGATTTCTGTCGCGATCGTTTTTTGTGGGGAGTAACTGCCGTGTGGCGGTTCGGGAGGGGCGTGCGGATTTTATTCCGATTTTTTTGTCGGACATTCCGGGCTTGTTTGAGAGTGGCGCGGTGCCGCTGGATGCGGCGCTGCTTCAGTTGTCGCCTCCGGATGCCCATGGGAACTGCACGCTTGGGACGAGTGTGGATGCGGCGTTTGCGGCTTCATTGAGTGCGCGAAAGCTATTTGCCGAAATCAACCTGCGAATGCCGCGTACGCATGGACAGACCGTGGTGCCGCTTTCACGAGTGGACGCGTTTTGCGTGACGGACCGTCCCTTGCCGGAGCGTGAACGTGCGGAGCGGTCGGTTGTGGAAGAGACGATTGGAGAGCGCGTGGCCGAGTTGGTTGAGGACGGCGCGACGTTGCAGATGGGCATCGGCGGGATTCCGGATGCGGTGTTGGGACGTCTCGGCAACAAGGTGGATTTGGGGGTTCACACGGAGATGTTTTCGGATGGTTTAATCCCGTTGCTGGAGGGTGGGGTGGTGACAAACCGGCATAAGGAGATTCATCGGTACCGGACGGTGACGTCGTTTGTGGCGGGGACGCATCGGGTATTTGACCATGTGGATGGGAATCCATTGGTGGAGTTTCATCCTTGTGACCGCACGAATGATACGGCGTTGATTGCCATGAACCCTCGGGTGACGGCGATTAACTCGGCGATTGAGGTCGATTTGAGCGGGCAGGTTTGTGCGGATTCGATGGGCGCACAGATTTACTCGGGGATTGGGGGACAGATGGATTTCATTCGCGGCGCGGCGCGGAGTCGGGGCGGAAAGCCGATTATCGCGCTTCCATCGACTGCAGCAGGTGGGACGTTGTCACGGATTGTGGCGCAGCTTCGGCCTGGAGCGGGGGTGGTTACGACGCGGGGGCACGTGCGTTGGGTGGTGACGGAGTACGGAGCGGTGAACCTTTTTGGAAAGGGTTTACGGGAACGCGCGGAGTTGTTGATCGGGATTGCGCATCCGGATTTTCGTCCGGAACTGCGGAAGCAAATGGGGAACGTCCGCCATTTTACGTTTGGAACGGAGTAACGGCTTCTTTGGGGTGCGGCGACACGAGTGATTTCAAACCGAAGACTCGTGTTTCCGAGTGGGATGGGGAGTCAGACACTTGTGAGTGGCGGCAGAGGGAGCGGAGTTCGTTTGCAAATCCAACAGCGATGACATTCCAGTCCAGCGTCGCGGTGGCGAGCGGCGCGTTTTTTCGGAGTGCCTCGCGGAGGTCGCGTTCCTCAACGAGACGTTGGGCGTCATGCAGGAGACGTTCTGGGCTATTCAGCGGCGCGAGCAAGCCGTGAACGTTTGGAGTTATCAGTTGGTGTGCAGCGGCGTAATCGAAGCCAACAAAAGAGAGACCGGACGCCAGAGCTTCGGGCACAACATTTCCGTAAGTTTCTGAGCGGCTTGCGTGAATGTACAAATCGGCGGAAGCAAGCCAGCGTCCGATGCGGCAACGGTCGAGGGTTCCGTGCAGGTGAATGAAAGGATGCGTTTGATGAATGGAGTCACGGAGAGGTCCGTCGCCGAGGAAAATGACGAGGGTATCTGGCCTGACCGTACGGATGCGGTCGATGGCTCTGAGGAGGAGTGGGTAGTCCTTTTCTGCGGCGAGACGGCTCGCATGGATGACGACGGGGGTGTCGGGTGAGGCTCCCCAGGAACGCCGGAGTGACTCGCAGCGGAGATCGGGGTTGAAGAGGGTTCGATCGATGCCTCGGGAGAGGATGGAGAGGTTTTTGAAACCCTGCTCAGAGAGATGGTTAAACACCTCGCGAGTGGGAACAAACGTGCGTTGGGTTGCGTTATGGAGATGTCGCAGGATGGAGAGTCCTGGCGAGCGGAAGAGACCAAGGCCGTAGGACTGGAGGTATTGGTGAAAGTTCGTGTGAAACGACGAGGTGACTGGGATGGACAAGTGCTTTGCTGCCGTGATGGCGGATGCACCCAGCGGTCCTTCGGTGGCGACATGGATGACGTCGGGACGCCATGCGGTGAATGCATCGCAGAGTTGCTGAGACGCGGGCCAACCCATGCGGAGCTGGGGGTAGCCGGGGATGGGAAAACCGGGGAGTCGCACCTCGGCGATGCCGGGAAGGGTTGGGCCGCTGTTGAGGTCCTCTCTCCAAGGCCTGAAAACGGTGATCTCAAAATCCTGGGTGGAGAGTTTTTCGAGCAACGTCGCAAGGGTGAGGGCGACGCCGTTTACCTCGGGGAGAAACGTTTCGCTGACAACAGCGAGTCGGAAGGAGCGGGTGTTCGGCACACGGAAACGTTCTCCAACGGATGTGTCGGAAATGCGTCGTCCGCGTGCCGAACAGAAGTCCGAGCGAAGGCTATTTGCCGAACTTCCCGCCGTGCAGGGGATACCGACGATCAACGACGTCGGACGAGAGGGTGAGCCCTCCGGCCGCGTAACGTTTCACCTCAGGTTGGCTGCTGCCGGCAGTCCGCGTTGTTTCTTTCGTTGAGCAGGCGCCCAGAGCGAGCGCTGCACTCAGGAGGAGCAGTGTCGTTGTTTTCATGGTTCTTTGGGGGAACTAACAACGGATGCGACAATCTGGACAAAGTGGCAACGGATGTACTTGTTTTCTTGAAAAAATGAGCGGTTTTGTCGTTTTGCCCTGATCGCCTCCTTTAAGCGTCGTGCAGTGGCTGGTCGTTCACGGATTGACTGCTCCTGTGGCTTGGAAGGATTGCCACTCTTTTGCGAAAGCGGCATTCAGAAGCCAAGAGGAGGTTGTGCGTTTCTCTTCCGGAATCTTTTCGAAAGGCCCTGTCTCCAGCGTTTGGTAACCGCCTTGTTCTGAGTCCCATGAATGGCCGATGTAACCGGTTGCCTCGTCGGGAACTTTCAATGCAACTGGCCCCGTTGCGGGCGATGAATCGGAGGGGACGCGCGCGGCGAAGGAGTGGCGGAGGAAAGACAGGACCAGCGGCCACGTCTTTTCGCCGGGACCGTGTCCTGTTTTGGGCTCGACGGCGAAGGCCCACCGAACGTGGTGACTGCGGCGGAGGTGCGGAATCACCGCCAGATTCTCAGCCCGTGATGGGCGGGCCAGGAAGTGGTCGTCCTCTCCGAAAATAACCAGTCCGGGCACGAGTGCCGCGTCCGGTTGCGCGACCTGAAAGGTGATCCCTGGGCGCATGGAAACCCATCCCCAGACCCGATTCTTTTCGGCTGCGGCAAAGAGGGCGGAGAAACCGGTGCCGTTGGAGTGTCCGTACAGAAAGAGAGGTGCGTGTTTGAGCTCGGGATGGGCGCATTTTTCGCCGAATGCGGTGAGTCGGTCGAGCAGGAGGGAGCGAGGCCAGAAGCCGCGTTGCACGGGGTTTCCGACGAACTTGAAGAGCGCGAGGCCGAGTTCGGATGCGACGGCGCGAAGGTCGGCCCGTTTGAAGAGGGGGTCACCGCTACCGTGGCCGGAGATGGCCACGATTCCGCGCACGGTTTTCACTCCGTCGGGAATCCAGAGATCGAATTTTACTTCCTCCGAGGGAGCGGCTTCCTTCTGTTTCACCAGCTCATGCCATTGGGAATCGGTGGGCTTCCAGCTCCAGACGCGGGTGACGACTTGTTGGGGCGACGGGGTTCCCCATTTTGCTTCGTCGAGCACTCCGTTCCAGCCTGAATCGGCGTTACTGGGCGAGTTGCTCCGGACCCACCCGATGCTGTGGTGCATGGGGAGTTGAGTGGTTTCGTTGAGGCTGATTTCGTCAGCGGCGAGCGGCCTGAGGGAGAGGAGGCTCGCGCAGAGGGCGAGTCTGGAGAGGGAGGTATTTGGTTTCATTCGTGGGGGAGAGTGGGAGTTTAAGCGGTGGGGGGAATCGGATCGAAGGTGGATTCGACGGGTGGGATTTCGGGGAGCTCTTTTTGGGGGTCGGCACCCCCGAGGGCTTTGAGGCGCTCGCCTTGAGGCCGGACTCTGGCGTTGAAGCTGGAGGTCAGGCTGTTGAAGTGGCTGTTTGTGTCCTGCAGCGCCTTTCGGAGTTTCCCGAGATGATCGGTAAACTTTGCGACGCGGGTGAAGAGTTCGACCGCAGCTTGGGCGATTGCTTGAGCATTCTCTGCTTGTTGGTGTTGCTGCCAAGAGAGGTTGATTGCGGCGAGGAAGCCGATGAGGGTAGCGGGCGTGGCGAGCAGGACCCCGTCTTTGGCGGCTTCGAGGACGAGATCGTTATTTCCCTCTAGGGCCGAGCTGAGGAGTGACTCTGCTGGGAGGAAGAGGATCACTTTTTCGAAGGCGGTCACTCCGTTACGGGTGAGGTTGGCGGGGTAGTTTTTGTCGGCGAGCGACTTGATGGTTCGGCGCATTTTTTCGGCGTGGTCGCGGATGAGTTCGGATCGATTGGGGGTGTTGCTGGTGGCCAGAGCGGCATCGAGTTCGGGAACTTTGGAATCGATGATGATGCAGCGTTTGGAAGGGAGCCGAATGAGCAGGTCGGGACGGAGATCGTCATGGGCGGCCTGTTCTTGGAAGTCGCAGTGGGGGCTTAATCCGGCGGCTTCAACGACGCGCCGGAGGGTTTGCTCGCCCCACCGGCCCCGGTGTTGGGAGGACTTGAGGACGGCGGTAAAGTCGTTGGTGCTGGTGGCGAGGGCAGCGGTGGTGCGGCTCATCTCCTCCATTTGCGAGCGAACCTGCGCGAGTGCGCTTTGCTGGGTGGTGAGGTTGGTTTGCAGCGATGACTGGTAGTTTGTGAGCGCTTGTTGGACCTGAGCCAGGAGAGGTTCGACCTTCGCGGCGACCTCTTTGGTGACATCAGGGGTCATTCCGCGAAGGACTTCGGTTCCCATGTGGGCGAACGATTCACGAAGGGCGGCGAGGTCGAGTGCGTGGCGTTGGCGAACGTCGGCCAATGCGGAGGAATGGTTTTCGCGTTCCGTTCGGAGTTGATCGTGGATGGCGTTCCGTGCGGACTCTGCGCCCGCGGCGTGTTGGAGGGCTTGTTCTTTGGCGGCGGATTCACCGGCGAGTTTGGTTTCGAGGGTGGCGTGGCGTTGGCGTAACTCGGCGATGAGGGCATCGGAAGGGTTTGATTGCGCGGAATGTTGTCCGTGCTTTCGCCCGAGGAGGTAGGCGCCGAGTGAGAGGGCGGCGGTGAGGATTGCGGCGATGGCTAGGACGGTCGAGAGGATGGGGAGGATGGAATCCACGCGGTGAGAATAGCTGGGGTAGCGGCATTCGGGAATGGATTCGCGGTGAATGTCCTCTGAGGGCGGTGTGGTGCATCGGTCGAAGGGCTCGGTGAGACTCCTTGAAGGCGGGAGGAACCTCGGGACACAATCGGACGGTTCCCCAAGATATTCTCAACGCTCATTCTGACCTCTATGCTTCAACCCGGTACGTTTCACCCGCCACTGAGTCCTTTTGCCACGCGTGTTTTGCTCCTCGGATCTGGCGAGTTGGGAAAGGAAGTGGTGATTGAGTTGCAGCGGTTGGGTTGTGAGGTGATTGCGTGCGACCGCTACGCGAACGCGCCCGCGATGCAGGTTGCGCATCGGTCGCATGTTTTCTCGATGCTCGATGGGGATCGGCTTCGGGAAGTGATTTCTTTGGAGAAACCTGACCTTGTGGTGCCGGAGATTGAGGCGATTGCAACAGATGTGTTGGTGGAGCTTGAAGCTGCTGGACAGCGTGTGATTCCTACGGCGCGTGCTGCGAAGCTCACGATGAATCGTGAGGGGATTCGGCGATTGGTGGCTGAGGAGCTTGGGCTTCCGACATCACCCTACCGATTTGTGGACTCGGAGGCGTCGGCTCTGGATGCGGGGCGAGCTCTCGGGTTTCCTTGCGTGTTGAAGCCCTTGATGTCGTCGAGTGGAAAGGGGCAGAGCTTGGTGAGGGAAGAGGCGGCGATGTCCGAGGCGTGGCGGTATGCTCAGGAGGGGTCCCGCGCTGGGGCGGGACGCTGCATTGTGGAGGGATTTGTTCGGTTCGACTATGAAATCACGGTGTTGACGGTCTCGGCGGTGAACGGGATTCAATGTTGCCCTCCAGTTGGACACGTGCAGATCGACGGCGACTACCGTGAGAGCTGGCAACCGTGTCCGATGTCTCCCGTTGCGTGGGATCGGGCGCAGGACATTGCCAAGCGAGTCGTGGGTAATCTTGGGGGTTGGGGGTTGTTTGGCGTTGAATGTTTTGTGTGTGGTGACGAGGTGATTTTCAGCGAGGTGAGTCCGCGTCCGCACGACACGGGGTTGGTGACATTGGGGAGTCAGTCGCTGTCCGAGTTTGCGTTGCACGCGCGGGCGATTCTGGGCTTGGCGGTGCCGGCGATTCGGTTGTGGCGTCCAGCGCACAGCGTGGCGTTGCTTGGCGAGATGGAGGGGGTTCCAGTGATTTCTGGGGTGGCGGAAGCGCTTGCGGTGGAGGAGAGCCAGGTGCGTTTGTTTGGCAAACCGGAGGTATCCGGGAAGCGTCGTCTTGCGGTTGCGGTGGCCACCGGCGAAACGCCGGAGGAGGCACGTGACCGAGCGAGGGAATCAGCCTCTCGCATCCGGATTTCGGCGCGTGTTTAACCGTGTGGAGATGAATCGGGTTTACTGCGTTCAGCACGACATTTCGTGGGAAGATCGGCAGCGGAACCACGCGCGCGTCGAGCTCTTGATTTCTCAGGCTGAACCCGAGGCGGGGTCGCTGGTGGTGTTGCCTGAAATATTCGACGGGGGGTTTAGTTTTAACCTGCCGAAGGTTGCTGAATCGGAGCGCCGGGAAACTTCGTCGTTCCTATCGCGGATCGCTCGAAAGCATCAGGTCTGGCTGATGGGCGGACTCGTTCGGATGGGCCTTAATGGCAGGGGCTTGAATCAGGCGGTGGTATTTAATCCCGAGGGAGCGGAGGTTGCTCATTACACCAAGCAGCGTCCATTTACGCCGGGGGGCGAGTTGGAAGTCATGGAAAAGGGCACCGAAGGCGTGGTGTTCGACTGGGCGGGATGTTTAGTGGCGCCATTCATTTGCTATGATCTTCGGTTTCCTGAGCTTCAGCGTTGGGCCGCTCGAAATCGTCCGCATCTCATGACGTTCATTGCGAGCTGGCCCGAGGGGAGAGACTCGCATTGGGTGTCACTTTTGCAGGCGCGAGCGATTGAAAACCAGTGTTACGTGGCGGGCGTCAACCGTATTGGACGGGATCCAAAGTTTGGTTACCTCGGACACAGCCGAGTGTTTTCGCCAAAGGGAGAGATTTTGGCGGATGCTGACTCATCGGAGTGCGTCGTGAGCGCGGCGCTGGACCTCCCGGCGCTCGCCGAATATCGCAGAGCGTTCCCCTTTCTCGACGATATGGAGACCGATTTAGCGGGCATTTGACCCGTCGGAAGATACGGGGTTTCATGCAACAAAACATGATTCGTCCCTCCTTGGTTGTGTCCGTTGGCCTCGCTGGTCTTTGCGTTTTCCAGACCCTCGAGGTTTGGAGACTGGAGGAGGAACTATCCGTGGCGAAGCGGAAGGGGACACAGCAGGTCGAAAGTCATTCGCTGGATCGAACGCCTTCTGTTCCGGTGGTGTCTGCTCCGGCGCTGAGCGCGGCGGCTCCCGCTGTGCAGGGGCTGAATCATCAGGCACCCACTAAGCCTGCTGAGCAGCCGAAGGTGAAGCGGACGGTTGAGACAGAGTTGCAGGGGGACTCGGCGTTCATTGGCTCCATCATGACCATGGCAAAGCGTGCGGCCGATTTGGACCGCGAGTTTCGAAAGGTCCCAGGGCGTGAGATTCCGGAGCTTGAGCTGCTATCGGAGTCGGACTGGTTAAAAGTCGCGGGTGAGGCCGGTGAGTTGGAGACTCCTGAGCAGGTGGATGCGGCGATGTCGCAGCTGCGGCGGATGGCGAAGCAGCGGTTTGTGGATGATGTGACGGGGGTTTTGCAGGGGCTTGGCGGGCAATCGATGCAGGTGCTGCAATCGGGTGACTTACGGAGTTTGTTGAACTCGGGGGTGAAGGATGTGGATGGACGTCCTTTTCTTGGCAACGTGAGTGACGCGGTGCTCGATCGCTATGAGATTGTGCCTCGGGGGATTGCCGCATCGGAATGGAACCGGTCCACTCAAGGTGCCACCGAGCCGGTCCCGGATCTTTTTATCCGCGAGAAAGGTGCATCGGCGTCTGACGGGCAAGTGGTGATTGGCGCTTACCTCAAGGACGGGGTTTTTCGGAAAACAATGACACTCCGTCGAACGCCACCATCCACGCCTTGAGGGTCGAGATGAGTTAGGCATGCGGCTGTGCATCATGCAGGTGCAAACGGAGTCTTCTTCGACTCACCCACAGCGTGAGCCTATTTTCGCCCCCTCGGATTGCGCCCGCCCCTTCTTTCCGAGGCCCCGGAGGTGCGCACCAACGTATCTCGCCCCTGCTGGGCTCAGATGGTTTTTCATCCCTTCCTCGGGCGTTGCCCGAGGCTGTCGTGAGGTGCCCCGTTGGGGCACGGGAACTCCCCGATTTCGGCAACAGGTTTCATGCAAAGGCCGCCCGAATGCCTGTGGGAGCCTGTGGTCAATCCGGTTTAAGGTTAATAACAATTTGATGAGCAGGGGTTTGAGTGTTTGTTTCTTCGCAAAAAAAAGGGCGGGCACCCGAGGTGGGGCCCGCCTGAGGAGTGAGGATTATCAGTGAGTTACTTCGCGAGCTTTTTCACGAGGTCCACGTAGGTGAGGACGTCGGGTACGTTATCGTCCCAATTGTTTTCGTGCTCGATGGAAATGGGGCCGTCAAAACCGATTTCGCGCAGGGCGGCGAGGGCCTGATCTAACTTCGCGCGACCCGTACCGGCGGGAACGCACTTCGTGCCGCCTTGGGCGATGTCCTTGAGATGACTTGAAACCACGCGGCCCTTCAGAATGCGAACGCAATCAGCCGCGTTGAGGCCGGAGTTGGTCCAATGGCCCATGTCCGCGCAGGACCCGATACGAGAGTCGCGCCCTTTGGTGAGCTCAACGATGTAGTTGGGATCCCAGACTTTGTAGTTTGCATCGTTTGGCCGTTGTGGGTGGTTGTGATAGCCCACCTTGATATCGAACTCTTTCACGAGCTTTTCGATGGTATCGATTGCGTCCGTGGATTCGGTGTTGATCACTCCGATGCCGAGCTCCTTGGCGAACTCGAAGACTTGACGGGATTTTGCTTCGTCTTGATCGAGCTTGATCACCCCGATTGCGACGGCACGGATGTCGTGCTTCTTCAGGATGGCCTTGATTGCGGCAAGACCTTCCGCTGAAACGCCGGGCCCCGTTTTCTGGTCGGGCATGGAGGCTGACACGACTTGGCCGGGGAAAAGTTCGGTGGTTTTCAATCCAGCAGACGCCGTTTTTTGACAGGCCTCTTCAAAGGTGAACTTTCGGAAAGTGTAGGACTGGGTTCCCAGCGCGAAACCGTTGGTACGGACTTCAGCAGGAATGGGAGGAGCGGCCGTTACGGGGATCAGCGGGAGGACGAGGAGGGACGACAGGATGGGGAGCCATTTCATAGCGAGTGGGATGGGAAAGCGCGGGGGGACGGGAGTCAAGCCGCCGCTTCAGAGGGCTGGGCAGCGTCCAGTGAAGCGTGGGCGCTCCATTTTTGAAGAAGAACCCTCCTCCGCTCGGCGGGGTTGCCGGCCTTACTTGAGCCACGACAGAGGAGTTCCCGGAGGAAGCATTCGCGCGGCTCTGGTGATGTCCCAGTTTGCGAGTCGGAATCCGCCGACGCTTTCGTCGGATCGCATCCGGGAAGGGATGTTGGTGCCGTGAAGACCGAACGGGAGGGGCTCGGTTGACCCTTCCTTTGCAAGGTGAATCCAAAGCACCCCGAGCGGATTGCGCGGACCGCGAGGAAGGGTGAGCCCGGACGTTGGTGGGGTGTCTGTCGCTGCCGGTTTGACCGAATCATCGGGAATGTCGGTCGGGGCGTTTCGAGCAACGCGTTGCGTCGTGAATGCGGGTCCGGGAATCGCTTGGAGAATGGTCCATTTCCCGCGTCCGCGGAGATCGGGACGGGCTCTTGAAAGGGGCATGACGGCGATGAGGACTTCATTTTTCCGAATCTCGAGGCGGGAAAGGTCGACCACTGCGGCGGTGATGGGATTCGCCTCATCGGCGACGGGTTGGAGGGGAGCGTCTAAACAATGCTCGATTTCAAAAGGGACGACGTTTGGAACCTTGAGAAAGGCGCCTGAAGCGGGGGGCGTGGTCAGTTTCGGGTTGAGGCTTCGCAGGAAAGATTCGTCGCAATGGAATCTTTCCGCCAAGAACTCCCAAGAATTCGCGTACGGCATGAACACGCCCAGTTTACGGTCTTCGATGGGCTGTGGCGCTGGGGGAGGGGTGGGCGGGGAGCCCGGGCGGCCTTTTGAGGTTGAGGTTGTCGTCTTGGGCTTGGCCGATTTTGCTCCGGGCAGGACAGGCTCAATAAATTGGAAATCGTTGTGGCGCAGTTGGTACGTGGTAAATGGGGAAGGGAGTTCTCTGAGCGCCTCTGCCTGAAGGTCCTCGTTGGTGAGGGGAACCGCGCGGCTTCCTCGGTAAAGCTGTTGTAGGACTTCAAAGGTTGCGCCGGGTTTGCCATCAATCGGGCCTGCAGGGAACTGCTGGCGGTCGAGGTAGACTTGGAGACGGACTGTATCCGTCATCGGATCGGATGACGTCGCCGAGTCCGGCGGGTCAGCCGGAGTGGGGGTGGGCTTGGGCTTTGGTGACGCATCGGCAGGTATGGATTCTGTGGCGGTGCGCTGCGCGGTTGTCAGCCTGAACTCGTCCAGTGTCGGGATTTTGATGATTTGGCCGATGCGGATGACGTCGGACTCGAGTTGGTTGAACGTCTTGAGGAAGTCGACCGGGATGCCGGATTTTCTGGCGATGAT
>JBIIXW010000006.1:0-60347 GCA_044347165.1 Chthoniobacteraceae bacterium | reverse complement strand
TCCGCGACCGCCGCATCCTCCCCTTCGCGAACCGCATTCAACACCGACTGCAACGTCCGCCCCTTCACCAACTTCATCGAGTAAAACGGCCTCCCCGCCGAATCCACCCCCGATGTGTAAATCGGCACAATGTTCGGATGCGCCAGATTCGCCAACACCCGCGCCTCCTTCGTAAACCGAGGATCCACCGCCCCCTCGCTCACCGTGCTCACCTTGACCGCCACCTCCCGCTCCAACTCCCCATCCTTCGCCAAATGAATCTCCCCCATCCCCCCCTTCGCAATGGCTTTGACCATGTCGTAATCCACCTCCGCCCGAGCCCTCATCCCCACCGATGCCGCGGCAGATCCAGCGGCCCTCACCTGCACCGCCGTCTGCATCAGCGTCCCACTCGCCCCAGCCGTCCTCGGCATAACCACAGTCACATCCGTATGAATCGACGAGCCCGCACCCACCGGCTTCACCGGTATCGTCACCCCCTCATGAAACCCACTCTGCTCATTCTCCGCCATAGCCCTTCCCCCAAGCACATTACAAGCCCAGACCCGCAGCAGGGCTTTAGCCACTTCCTCAAATCATCCGCAGCATGCGATTGGTCGTCCTTGCCTCATCCTCGGTCATGGGGGAACAAGAACCCCCTCCTTTTCCACCAATGCCGCAATCCG
Organism: Chthoniobacteraceae bacterium; assembly: GCA_044347165.1. GTDB lineage: Bacteria > Verrucomicrobiota > Verrucomicrobiia > Chthoniobacterales > Chthoniobacteraceae > JBEEPE01. Next base: position 59,682 of record JBIIXW010000006.1, on the reverse strand, counting down.
CCCCAACGGGACGATTCATACCATCTTGGGACAAGGTCACCCGGGTGCTGGGTAAAACAAAATCTGAGACCGTAAGGGGCGAAATACCTCTTACATCTCCCCTTCTAGCCCTTATCCCACGCCCCTTCGCACCACCCCACGTTACGGCCGCGTCCCACCCGTACCACCGCTCCCGCCAGTACCACCTGAGGACTCCGTCGAAGTCTTGAACGGATTCAAAGGCGGCATCTTTCCCTTCGTGGAATCCCAAAGCGTGTCCACCACCCGCGCGCTTCCGTCCAAAAACAGCATCGCCACGTCTCTCCGATTCCGGGTGTGCCCGTAATCCTTGAGATAATCCCGGCTCTTTATGCCCTCTTCCGTCGCAGGATCTCCACCCCAATCCAAAGGGGACAATGCTTTGTTCCCATCCATCAAAACCATCACCCGTCCCGGCTCTTCAATCGCCGAAAAGTTCACCGGCAATACCAAGTCTCCCCCACCTGGCCCCGTTGGCATCTGAGTCAACGCCGCATGATACATGTACGAACACCCTTTTTTGCAAGGATTTCCATTCCAACCATATCGCTCCGAACTCGCCGCCACCGCAGAATCGTCTTCCCACGAAAACGTCAGCGCATCGCGATCTGACGGACACAGAATCACATCCGGCGAACCGGCATACTTCACCAACTCAATCAGCGGATGGCTCTTCTGCCCTTGCCCAGTGACGGCTCCCGGAAGCGCCCCCCCATTGTCCTGAACATAAGCCATCAAGGCAGTACCAAGGCCCTTCAGGTTCTTCACACACTTCTGAGCCTTCGCACGTTGCGTCAGCGATGATCCCGCAGTGAGACCAACCGTGATCAAAATCCCCGCAATCGTCATGACCACCAGTAGCTCAATCAAAGTGAAGCCCGTATTCCCAACACCACTCCGTTTCAAACGCTTGCGCTCGAGTCTCATAAAGTCTGAACCTCCCAAAGCTAAATCCCTGCCCCGCTCACTCAATAGTGCGGAGGACGCTCATCCGCCAAACTTTCCCCACCCATCGCACCGTCGCGAACTCTTCCCTCCAGCCTTTCCACCCGCTCCACCAACCGCCTCAGAACCCGCATCTGCTCGAGAATCTCCGCGTCCTGCAACTCCACGTGCCGTTCCAAAAACGCCACTCGCTCCTCAAGAAACTGAACCTTTTCGCCCTCGCTCATCGTCCCTCCTTCACCACGTCCGTTCCGGCCCCACCACTGCCAACGCACTCGCCTCGTCACAGAAAAGCTCCGCCGCAGCGGCACGAACCTCCTCCTCTGTCACCGCTGCAATCCGGTCCACTAACTCATCAGTCACTACGCAACGGCCCACCCCCAATAATCCTTCCCCCAGCGCCATCGCATGATGCGTGGTACTCTCCGCCGCAATAATCGCCTGCCCAATCGTGTACTCCTTCGCATCGCGCAACTCTCTCGCCGACAGCGTCCGCTCCGCAAACCGATTGAACTCCCGTCGCATCACCTCCAACGCGCGAGACACCTTCGCCGGTTCCAAATCCGCTTGCACCGTGAACGCTCCTGTTTCCGCGACAAACTCCACCCCCGAGTTCACGGAGTAACAGAGCCCCAGCCGCTCCCGCATGGATTGAAACAATCGAGAACTCATGTTCTCCCCCACCACCACGCTCAACAACCGTAACGCAAACCGTCGGGGATCTGCGCGTCCACCCGTTAAAAAGCCCATCGACAAATGACTCTGCTCCACATCCATCCGCTCGAACGTTTCAACCCTGCCCCCCGCACGCCCACCAAACTTCCGAAACCCCGCCACACGCCCGCGCGCCAAACCACCCAAAAACTCCTCCACCATCCCAACCACCACCCCATGCTCCACCGGCCCAGCAACGGTCACCACCGTATTCGCCCCGCAATAGCCCGACTCGTGAAACCGACGCAACACCGCACGATCCAATCCGTCGATCGACTCCGCCGTCCCCGTAATCGGACACCCCAACGGATGACTCCCCCACAACCCCGTATTCAGCAACTCGTCCACGTACTGCCCGGGGTTATCCCGACAGGAAGCAATCTCCTCGTGAATCACCTCCCGCTCGCGCGTCACATCCCGCGCATCCAACCGAGGAGCCACATACATGTCCGACAACACCTCCAAAACACGCTCCAACCGAATGGCAGCCGCTTTCGCGTAAAAGCACGTGTGATCCTCGGTTGTAAACGCATTCAAGTAACCACCAACACTTTCCACGGCCCTGCTGATTTCCTTTGCCGAACGTCGGCCCGTCCCCTTGAAAAGCATGTGCTCCAAAAAATGCGCCACTCCGCATTCCACACTCCGCTCGTGGCGCCCCCCCACTCCCGCCCACAGCGCCACACACACACTGCGAACCCGATCCAATCGCGCCGTCGCAACCCGCACTCCATTCGCCAGAGTCGACCACTCGTAAACCTCGCCTCCGGCTCCCGAAGCCGTCCCCCGTCGCAACGCTCGCTTCATTCGGAAACTCCCTCCAAAGCATCCTCTCCGCGCATCCGACGGATTTCCAACACCTGCTCCGCCATCTCCACATCCCTCGGAAACGTCACCTTAAAGTTCCAATCCCCCGTCGCATACAAACTCACCTTTCGCCCCAACCGCTGAACCGCCGTCACCTCATCCGTCACCATCTCGTTCTTCGCCAAAACCGCCGCATACGCCTGCAAAATCAAATCCACCTTGAAAATCTGCGGCGTCTGCATCGCCCACAACCCGTCCCGCGAAACCTCCGCCGTGATCACCTGATCCGGACCCGCCCGCTTCACCGTATCTGGAATCGGTGCCCCACAACACGCTGCCCCCTCCACGCGCGCCAGTTCATAACACCCAAGAATCGCGTCCCGCGTGATCAACGGCCTCGCCGCATCGTGAATCGCCACGAACCCATCGCGACCCGTCAGCGTCTGCAACCCATTCCAAACCGACAAATACCGCTCCTCTCCCCCCTCGATCACCTCCACCTCGCGCCCCAACGCCGCCGCCTTCGAATACTCTTTAAACATCTCTGCCGCGCCCGGGCGCGCCACCACCACAATCCGGTCAACCATCGAGCACGCCGCGAACGCGCGCACGGAATGCGCGAAGAGCGGACGTCCCGCCAGCGGAGCGAGGAGTTTGTCGAACCCCATCCTCCGCGAACTCCCCCCCGCAACAATGATTGCCGTCAACATGCGCTCAGAAACGGTTCTCGGTGCACGAGTGACTCAGCTCGACAGCGCCGCGCCGACTGCGGTGCTCAACACACGCCCGTCCACGCGCCCCGCCGCCCGCTCCGTCGCCAGTTTCATCACCGCTCCCATCTGAGCGCGCCCCGTGGCTCCCACCTCTGCCACACACGCTGCCACCAACACGCGCACCTCCTCTTCGCTCAACGGTTGCGGCAAATACCCGCGCACCACCTCCAACTCCGACTGTTCCTTCGCCGCCAACTCCGGTCGTCCCCCACTCTCGTACTGTGCAATCGCGTCCTGCAGCTTTTTGGCTTCCTTGCGCACCACCTGCAAGGCCGACGCGTCCTCCAAAATCACATCCAATCCGCCCGCCTCAATCGCCGCATTCTTCAGGGCGCTCTTCAAGTTGCGCAACACCGTCAAACGCTCCATCTGACGGTCCCTCATCGCCTGCTTGATGTCGTTGTCTATCTGGGCCTGTAAACTCATCCAAAAAGCCTACCAGCGCCACGAGCACCTCCAAAGAACTATCCCCCCGACCGGCCCAGCGTCCGCGCCACCCGCACCCAAAACTCGCGCCCAAACTCCTCGCGAAACCGCCCCTCACACTCCTCCGCCTCTCCGTCCACATCGAAAACCCCAAACACCGTCGAGCCCGATCCCGACATCAGCGCACCCAAACATCGCTCCTGCTCAGAAAGCCACCGCTTCACCTCGGCCAACAAAAGGTACTTCCCAAACACGGGGCGCTCTAAATCGTTTTCCAAAACCACCCCCCCAATATCCCGACCTCCAAAGTCGATCCCCGGTAACTCGCCCGCACCCGCCAATGCCCCATACGCCCAAGGGGTCGGAACACCGAACCCCGGCTTCACCATCAACAAAGACCATTCTCTCGGCAAAGTCGCGGCCTCCACCCGCTCGCCTCGCCCCGCAATCCAGACCGCACCCGACCGCAAAAAAAGCGGCACATCCGACCCCAACTGCTCTGCCATCGAAGACAAAGCTTCTACCGACAACCCCCTGCCATACATCTGGTTCAATCCCCGCAGCGTTGCCGCAGCATCGCTGCTCCCTCCTCCCAACCCCGCCCCATGCGGTATCCCCTTCTCCAAATCGATTTCCAACGCCGGCTCAATCCCAACCTGACCGCAAAACAAGCGCGCCGCACGCACCACCAGATTCGTCCCATCCGAAGGAATCGTCGAATCCGAGCACCGAAAAGAAATCCCTGCCTCCGACCCAGCCCTCAACCGCAATCGGTCAAAGACGCTCACCGGACACACCAAACTCCATAAATCGTGATACCCGTCCGGTCGCTTCCCCAAAATCCGAAGCGACAAGTTGACTTTCGCAGGCGCTAAAACTTCCAACATAACCCCATGAAAAAGGGGCGGAGATGCGAACATCCTCCGCCCCAAAACCTCAGCCGTAGCCTACTTTGCCAGCGAAGCGCGAATCGCTTCCACCTGACCCGCTGAACCCAACTTCACGTTCTTGTGTGCAATGAACTTCGCGTACTCGTCCATGAACGTTTTGCCCGGCGGACGGAAATCAAACTCACCCGGCTTGCTGTGGAAAAACTCGCGATGCACGCGCGTCCATACCAAACGCCCATCCGTGTCGATATTCACTTTCGCAACGCCAAGTCGAGCCGCCGGTAGATACTCGTTCTCGTCAACGCCACAAGCGCTCGGATCCAAGGTGCCACCCGCCGCATTGATCCGCGCCACTTCCTCCGCCGGCACACTCGAACTCCCGTGCATCACAATCGGAGTCGGAGGCAATCCCGCCGCCGCCACATTTTCCCGAATCTTCTCAATCACATCAAAATGCAAACTCTGACGCCCACGAAACTTGTACGCCCCATGACTCGTTCCAATCGCAGCCGCCAACGAGTCGCAACCCGTGCGCTTGATGAACTCCACCGCTTCCTCTGGGTCCGTCAAACATGCATGCGCCTCGTCCACCGCAATGTCTTCCTCCACGCCCCCCAGCATCCCCAACTCCGCTTCCACGCTAATCCCCTTCGCATGAGCTAAGTCCACTACCCGCTTTGTGATCTCAACGTTTTTGTCAAACGTCTCGTGCGAGGCATCAATCATCACCGATGAGTAAAAACCCGAGTTGATGCAATCAATGCAGGTCTCCTCATCCCCGTGATCCAGATGCACGGCGAAAATGGTTTCCGGGAAAATCTCCTCCGCTGACCGGATAATCGCTTCCAACATCCGCTTCTCCGTGTACTTACGCGCACCCTTAGAAATCTGGATAATGAACGGAGCCTGGCTCTCCACACACCCCCGGAACAGACCCATCGTCTGCTCGGCATTGTTGATGTTGTAGGCGCCAACGGCATACTTGCCGTAGGCAACGCGATATAAAGCTGCGGTAGGTACAATCATGACCCCCCACAGATAAACCCTCCGTCCCGCACCAACAAGGCCGAACGCCTGCGGAACATCGAGGCAGCACCGATTTCCCCACCGATGCCGCCCCCCGCGAAATCCTACAACTTCGCCGCAATCACCTGCTCCAACTTCACAATGTCCGCCGAAAACTTCCGAATCCCTTCCGCCGTCTTCTCCGTCGCCATCGCGTCCTCATTGAAATCAAAACGGAACCGCTTCTCATCCAAATGCACCTTCTCCAGAGACAACCCAGCGGCCACACCCGCATCCAGCTTGCGCTCCATCGCGTCGCTCGACTCCGCAAGTTTCGCGAGCAAATCCGGCGAAATCGTCAGCAAATCGCATCCAGCCAACTCAATAATCTGCGAAGTATTCCGGAAACTCGCCCCCATCACCTCCGTGCGATAACCAAACTTCTTGTAGTAGTTGTAAATCCTCGACACCGACTGCACCCCGGGATCCTCAGCCCCCGTGTACTCGCGCTTATTCGCCGCCTTGTACCAATCGTAAATCCGTCCCACAAATGGCGAAATCAGCTGAACCCCCGCCTCCGCACAGGCCACCGCCTGCGCAAACGAGAAGAGAAGGGTCAGGTTGCAGCGAATCCCCTCCTTCTCCAACACCTCCGCCGCCTTAATCCCCTCCCACGTCGAGGCAATCTTGATCAACACCCGCTCCCGCCCAATCCCGCGCGCCTCATACAGGCCAATCAACTGCCGCGCCTTGTCCACCGTCCCCGCCGCATCAAACGACAACCGCGCATCCGTCTCCGTCGAAACACGGCCCGGAACAATCTTCAAAATCTCCATCCCAAACGCGATCAAGATGTGGTCAATCACGTCCTCCACCCGCTTCGCCCCTGTCAACCCACTGCCCTGACGCTCCGCAATCACCCGATCCAAAATGTGCGCGTACTGAGGCTTCGTCGCCGCCTGCAGAATCAACGAAGGATTCGTCGTTGCATCCTGCGGCTTGAAAACCGCCATCGATTCAAAATCGCCCGTATCGGCGACCACGGTGGTGAACTTTTTCAGCTGATCCAACTGGCTGACGGAAGAGGAGGCGTTGTTGCTCATGGTTATCAAAAAGGTTTCGAAAAGTACTCCCCGCCACTCGGCTTTAACCGCCGTGATCCGGGACCCCCGCAGGTACTAAACCCTCGACACCACATCCGCAAAGATTTTCCGCCCCCTCTTCCGAACCCCTCCAATCCCAACAACCCACTCACCTCCCGAATACTCCTCCCGTCCACCAACCCTCCTCACCAAATCCCTCGCTACCGCGTAGATTCCGCCTCCGAAGCCAATCGCTGGCCACTCGGCTTTTCGCCCGGCTTGCCCGCCGAAGCCGTCGCCTTCGGTCCGATGTACACCTTCTTCGCTTCCCAATAATCCGCGTTCTTAATCGCCGTTCCGCGAACCAAATCCCCCACCGCCAACTGCTCAAACTTCGCAGGAGCGTCATCCTTCGTCACCACCGTCCCCGGCATCATCTGAAACAGCCGCTCCTTGCGACCCGTCAATGTGAACGTCTGCGCCGCCGCATTCACCGCAACCACTTTCCCCTGGTACGGCACCGCTTTCCCCGTGAACTCCGACCCGCGCTCCTGCGACCGCTCCTGCTTCACCGGATCCGCCGCACGTAGCTCTCCACCCAAACTCCCCGCCACCACTAACCCCAGCGCCATCGCTCGAACCACTGCACCCAACCCGTTTCTCCAAACCAAACCGCCACCTTCGTTTCTTCCGTATTTCATATCCTTGAACGTGACGCCGCACGCCACCCAACCGGGCCAGCCAACCTCCACACCCGTGAAGCCTGACCGCGGCCGCGCCACACCCCCTCCATCGACACCGCGCCACTTTTCGGACGTGGCAAACCCGTTTCCCAAAAGAAAACACAACTAGGCTACTCCGCTAAGGTCACACACCACCACGCCAGAGAGGACCCTCAGTTTTCTATCGAGAATCCATCGGGAAATCGCTACACCCAACCCTCCAACGGTTCTCCAAGCCGTGCCACCCAACCTAAAAATGTCCGACCAGACCGGCCCGAAGATCTACCTCCTGCCGAACCTCATGACCGCAGGCAACCTTTTCTGCGGCTTTGCGGCCGCGCTAAAAGTCGTTGAAAGCGCCCTCATCAAGCAGAGTGGAGGTGACTCCCTCGCCACAACCGCCCTCGCCAACGCCCAGATTCATACCGCCATCTGGCTCATCCTCGCCTCGTGCATCTTCGACCTCCTCGACGGTCGCCTCGCGCGCCTCGGCGGCCATGAAAGCCCCTTCGGACGGGAGTTCGACTCGCTCGCCGACATCGTGTCCTTCGGCGTGGCGCCAGCCCTCATGGTGTACAAAGTCGTCCTTGTGGAGTTCACGCGCGCCGGCTGGATCGTTGCCTCCCTCTACCTCGTCTGCGGTGCCCTCCGCCTCGCGCGGTTCAACTGCCTCGCCGCCATGGACTCCGGATCCGCTAACAAAGAGTTCACCGGCTTCCCCATCCCCGCTGCTGCCGGCCTCATCGCGTCACTCACCCTCTTCCTCCTCTGGATTGACGAAAAAGACGTTGTCCTCGGAAAAGCCAAATGGTCCCTCCCCGCACTCATGGTCTTCCTCGCGTGGATGATGTTCAGCAAGTTCCGCTACCCCAGCTTCAAAGGTCTCTCCTGGCGCTCCACTCGCTCCGTTTCAAAGTTCCTCGTCATCGCCTTCCTCGTCCTCTTCACCGTCAGAAACTACGAGTGGATGCCCTTTGTCATCTTCGTCTCCTACCTCCTCTACGGCTTCCTCCGACCCTTCCTCAGCCGCGAAATGAAACGCGAAATCGAGGAAGAAGAGGAGGACGAACACACCCCCTCGGCCTGACCGCCTGCACCCTCATCCAGGAATGACCTCATCCCCCCCGGCGAAAATCCTCTACTGCCACTGCCAGTACGCCCAAGTGGTCCCAAAAACCACCAAGGAAGCCGTTCTCAACGGACTCTGCCACTCCGATACCGAGTTCGAAGCGGTCGCCGATCTTTGCGAACTCTCCGCACGAAAAGACCCCGTCCTTCTGCAACTCGCCTCAGGCCCCGTCAAAATCGCCGCCTGTTTTCCTCGCGCCGTGAAATGGCTCTTCGCCGCCGCAGGCGCCCCACTGAACCCGTCCACCACCGAGGTCGTCAATCTCCGCTCCGAGTCCCCCGAGAACGCCATCGCCCTCCTCAACGCCCCGCTTCAACCCAACCTCCCCACCCCGGAAGATTCACGCGCCTCCGCCGAACGGCCCACTCCGTAACCCCCACAACACCCCATGGCCCTCCACCAAACCGTCCTCCGATTCCACCTCGCCGAGTCCGGTCACGCCACCCCACTCTCCCCGCAACGCCGCCTCGATACCATCCGTACCCTCCTCGAAAACGGATGCGCCGTCGTCCGCTCCCCCGTAAACCCCTCCCACCTCCCCGAAATCGGCGACTTCACCGCCACCCCCTCCGCCCCGTCGCTCAACCTCACCGCAGGCGCTCCCGCCGCAGAGTCCCTCAACGAACTCCGCAAACAAACCGGCACCGCCGACGCAGGCAACTGGAAACCCTGGTTCCCCGTCATCGACTACGACCGCTGCACCAACTGCATGCAGTGCCTCTCCTTCTGTCTCTTCGGCGTCTACGGCGTCGATCAGGACAAAAAGCTGCAGGTCCAAAATCAGGACAACTGCAAAACCAACTGCCCCGCCTGCTCCCGCGTCTGCCCCGAGGCCGCCATCATGTTCCCGAAATACAAGTCGGGCCCCATCAATGGCGAAATCGTCAACGACGCAGACCTTCAACGCGAAAAAATGAAAATCGATATCTCCGCCCTCCTCGGCGGCGATGTCTACTCCCTCCTCCGCGATCGAAGCGAACGCGCCCGATCCCGCTTCTCCAAAGAACGCGACGCCGATAAAGCCCTCTCCGAGCGCCAGAAATGCCTCACAAAACTTGCAGCCCTCGCGCAGGACATCCCCCCAGAAGTCCTCGCATCATTGCCGAGCCCCGAGGAAATCCAGCGCCGCGCCGTCGAAGCCGCCCAAAAAGCCGAAGCCGCCCTCGCCGGTGGCAAAGTCCCACTCCTCGATCAACCCAACCCCTGACCCGTACGCCACACCGCCATGCAAACCGGTTCCGAAGCGCCCCCACCCCCCTACGCCAGCTTCTCCCACGTCGATCATTTCCTTCACTACGGACAAATCGCTGAGGCCTCCGACATCCACCTCTGCACCGGTGCACCACCGTCCTGGCGCCGCTTCGGCAACATCCAGCCCATGCTCCCAGACGCGGAACCCCTTTCCGCCACCGATGCCGAATCGCTCGTCAGCGCGTTCCTCAACGCCGAACAAATCGAAACCCTCCGCGACCGTGGCGACATCGACTTCGCCTACCAAACCAACTTCGGCCGGTTCCGCGCCTCCGTCGTCCGCCAACGCCTCGGCCTCGACCTCGTCTTCCGCATCATCTACCCCGGCGGCATCCGTACCCTCGAACAACTCGGAATGCCCGAAACCCTCAAATCCCTCACCCAATACCATAACGGCCTCGTCCTCGTCACCGGCCCCGTGGGATCAGGAAAATCCACCACCCTCGCCGCACTGATCAACGAGGTGAACATCTCCCGAAAAGATCATATCATCACCCTCGAAGACCCCATCGAGTACATCATCGAGTCCAACCAGTGCCACGTCACCCAACGCGAAGTCCATACCCATACCCGAAGCTTCGCCGCCGCTCTCCGAGGCGCCCTTCGCGAAGACCCCGACGTCATCATGGTCGGTGAAATGCGCGACCTCGAAACCATTCAGCTCGCCATCACCGCCTCCGAAACCGGTCACCTCGTCCTCGGCACCCTCCACACCGGAAACGCCGCCCGAACCCTCGACCGCGTCCTCGACGTCTTCCCCGCCGACCAACGCGACCAAATCCGAGTCATGGTCAGCGAATCCCTCCGCGGCGTCGTCTCCCAACAACTCATCCCACGGGCCGATGGCAAAGGACGCGTCCTCGCCCTCGAAGTCCTCACCAACTCCGCCGCCGTCGGCAACCTCATCCGCGACGGCAAAACCTTCATGCTCCCGGGCGTCATCCAAACCGGCCGCAAACAGGGAATGAAACTCATGGACGATTCACTCCTCGAACTCGTCGAAAACGGAATCATCTCCCCCGAAGAAGCCTACGCGCGCTGCGAACAAAAAGCTCTCTTCCGACGCTTCCTTAAGAACGGATAACCCCCTCTCTCCTCATGGCCTACATCGACCAGTTCTTCCAAGTCCTCGTTCAAGCCGGCGGCTCCGACCTCCACCTCGGCCAGGGACAACCGCCAAAAATCCGCCGCCACGGCGAAATCATCCCCATTCGCGAAGAAGCCCTCTCCTACGAGGAAATGGCCTACATGATGAGCGAAATCAGCGGACAAGACCGCTGGAACCGCTTCATGGAAGCCGGCGACCTCGACTTCGCTTACGAAATGGACGCGGCATCCCGCTTCCGTTGCAACTTCCTCAAGCAAACCTTCGGACTCGGCGGCGTCTTCCGTATCATTCCCACCAAAATCCTCACCCTCGAACAACTGGGTATCCCGCCCATTGTGAAAGAGTTCGGCAAACTTCGCGGCGGCATCGTACTCGTCACCGGCCCCACCGGATCCGGTAAATCCACCACCCTCGCCGCACTCATCGATTTCATTAACACCAACTACTCGCGGCACATCGTCACCATCGAGGAACCCATCGAGTTCGTTCACCCCAACAAACGCTCCACCATCACCCAACGCGAAGTCCCCGAACACGCGAAAAGCTTCCCCGTCGGCCTCAAAGCCGCCCTCCGCGAAGACGCCGACATCGTCCTCGTCGGCGAAATGCGCGACCTCGAAACCATCCAACTCGCGCTGACAGCCGCAGAAACCGGTCTCCTCGTCTTCGGCACTCTCCATACCAACAACGCCCGCAAAACCGTCGACCGTCTCATCGACGTTTTCCCCGCCGATCAACAATCCCAAGTGCGCACCATGCTCGCCAACTCCCTCCGCGGAGTCGTCGCACAGCTCCTCATGAAAAAGGCCAACGGCAGCGGACGCGTAGCCGTGAACGAAATCCTCGTCGTTAACCCCGCCACCAGCGCAGTCATCCGCGAGGGCGCCACCCAAAAACTTCAGGACGTCATTATCTCCGGCAAAAACGAAGGCATGCAGTTCATGGACGACGCCATCTGGCATGCGCTCCAACAAGGCATGGTCACCCCGCACGAAGCCTACATGAAGGCCATCGACAAAAACCGGTTCCGTCCCTTCCTCCCTCCCGAAGAACAGCACCTGTGAGCCGCGACGGGTGACCACCTCCCCTCCTGACCGTGCGCACACCCGACTTCGAAACCCTCGAACTCCTCCCGACCCCCGTCTGGATCGGTAAACCCGACGGCATCTGCCTGTTCGCAAACTCGGCGCTCCTTCGCCTCGCGGGTCTCGAAATCCGCGAGGTCGTTGACCACTCCTGGGAATCCCTCGTCGCCCCTGAAGCGCGTCCAGAAATCCGCTCCTACCTCGACACCACCCTCCAATCCGCCCCGACCTTTTCATTCCGCGCCTGGCTCAACAACCCCCGCCTCCGCAGACTCGCCCGAATCGACGGAAAAATTCTCCGCGAACCCGACGGTACCCCAGCCCTGCTCTCCGTCACCCTCACCGACCTCACCTACACCTACCGCACCTCCAAACGCCGCCGACTCCGCGCCGAACAAACCCGCGTCTGCTTCGAGTACTCCCCCATCGGCATCATGTTTGTCGATGCCAACCTCCTCATCCTTCGCGCCAACAACACCTGCGCTTCCATCCTCAGCACTCCCCTCGACCATCTCGAAGGACGCCCCCTCGCCCACCTCCTCACCCACCCCTCCACCGCCGATCTCTCCCAACAAGTCCTTTCCCTCTCCCCAAAAACCCTCGCCACCGGCACCCCGCACAACCTCCAAGGATGGGCCATCGGCGATCTCCAAACCGCCGAGGGAACTCAGTTCATCGATTGGGAAATCCGGCGCGTCGACACCGCCGAGGGAGAAGCCGCCGGACTCCTCATGGTGATCTCCGACGTCACCCAAAAAAAACTCGCCGAACACGCGCTCCAACAAAGCGACGAACTCCGCCGACTCGCCGCCGCAGCCGCCCAAGTCGGCACCTTCATCTACGAACCCGCCTCCCAACGCCACCGCTGGTCACCGGAACTCCGCGACCTCTACGGCATCCCCAGCGACGAAAAAAATCCCGTCGGCCCCTGGCCCTACCAACTCCACCCCGACGATGCCGCTGAAGTCCTTCCCAAAGTCGTCGAAGCCCTAACCCCCGGCGGTTCAGGCCTCCTCGATATCGAAACACGCATCCGCCGTTTCGACGGCTCCACCCGCTGGGTCATCCTCAAATCCACCACCCAGTTCGACGACTCATCCCCAGACCACGCACCCCTCCGAACCATCGGCGTCATGGTCGACATCACCGCACGCCGAAATGCCGAAGAAGAAGTCCGCCGCCTCGCTGCGGTCATGGAAAACTCCTCCGACTTCGTCATCGTCACATCCCCCTCCGGACAAGTCATCTACCTCAACAGAGCCGCACACTCCCTCCTCGGCCTCGAAGACGATGCCAACCCGAGCCATCTCCACATCCGAGACCTCATCCCGCCGGACGACTACCAAACCTTCATCCAAAAGGCCGTCCCCTGCTGCGTCAAAAACACCAACTGGGAAGGCGAAGGCTCCATCAAACGCCACGACGGCAACCTCCTTCAAGTCTCACAACTCGTTTCTGCACAAACTGATGTAAGTGGAAGAATCGAATTCCTCTCCCTCATCCTGCGCGACGTTTCCGAACGCAAACGCATCGAACAAAACCAGCGGGAATGGGCCGCGCGCTACGAAGCCGCCGTCATGGCCACCGGTCAGGTCCTCTTCGACTGGGACACCATCACCGATGACGTCACCTTCGGCGGCCATCCCGAAAAAGTTTTCGGCCACACCATCGAAGACCTCGGAAACCGCGGAGACCGTTTCCGCTCCATGATCCATCCAGGAGACATTGACCGGGTCAACCAGACCCTTCAGTCCACCGTCGCCGTCGGCCTGCCACTCGATCTCAAGTTCCGCTTCACCCACAAGGACGGATCCTTCGTTCACGTCCACTCCGTAGGGTTCTTCCTCCCAGACGCCTCGGGAGAAAAACGCCGCATGATCGGCTTCCTCCACGACATCACCTCCGAACAGGAAAGCCGCGAAGCCATCATCCGCGCCCAAGAGACCCTCGAACAACGCGTCAACGAACGCACCGCCGCACTCATCGAAGCTACCGGCCAACTCCAAACCAAAGCCGTCCGTCAGGAAGCCATCGCCCGCATCGGCGCACTCGCCCTCGACGGCACCCCGCTCAACGACCTCTTCCACCAAGCCGTTGAACTCATCCGCGACGTCCTTACCGTCGACTTCGTCTCCGTTCGCGAACTCTCCGAAGACCAACGCCACCTTCTCCTGCTCGCCTCCACCGGCTGGCCGGAACATCTTCACGACCAACAAATTCCTGCAGGCCTCCTTTCCCAATCCGGCTACGCCGTCACTTCAAACCAAACAATCATCGTCAACGAAGTCGCCCACGAAACCCGCTTCTCACCCAGTCGCCCAGTCACCGCCACCGGCGTCAAAAGCGGAATCAGCGTCGTTCTCTCCAACGACAAATCACCCTTCGGCGTCCTCACCGCTTTCTCCCTCTCCCCCAGGCAGTTCTCCCGCGACGATTCTCTCTTCCTCCAATCCCTCGCAAACGTCCTCTCCGGTGCCATCTTCCGCCGAAAATCCGAAGAACAACTCCGCGAAGCGCGCGCGCGCGCAGAACAAGCTTCCCGCGCAAAAAGCGACTTCCTCTCCCGAATGAGCCACGAGCTCCGAACCCCGCTCAACGCCGTTCTCGGATTCGCCCAACTCCTCCGCTTCGGCGCCAATCACCCCAAACAAATCGAAAGCATCGATCATATCTCCAAAGCCGGAGAACACCTCCTCTCCCTCATCAACGAAGTCCTCGACATCGCGCGCATCGAGGCCGGAGGCATGTCCGTCCAACCCGTCCCCATCCCCCTCCCTCCCTTCCTCCTCGAAACCGCCGAACTCCTCCGCCCCCTCGCCGACCGACACTACGTCCGCATCCGCATCCACTCCCACGATGCCCCCACGCCCACTGCCTTCGCCGACCGCCAGCGCCTCAAACAAGTCCTCATCAACCTCCTCTCCAACGCCATCAAATACAATCGCCCCGAAGGCGATGTCTCCGTCTCAACCCAGCACAACCCAGACTCAAAAACCGTCCGCATCACCATCCGCGACTCCGGTTTCGGAATCCCCGAATCCAAAATGCACCGCATCTTCTCCGCCTTCGACCGACTCGACGCCGAAACCCAAGGAATCGAAGGATCCGGCATCGGCCTCGCCCTCACCAAGGGCCTCATCGAAGCCATGAACGGATCCATCACCGTCCAAAGCGAGGAGAACATCGGATCCACCTTCACCGTCACCCTCCCAGAAGCCGACCCCGGCGCTCCCCCCGACCCCGACTCTGCCCCGCCTCAAGAATGCAGAGAAACACTCCCCATCGAACCTCCCTCCGCTCCCCCCTCACTCCTCCTGCTCGTGCTCGACTCCGACGCCACCCGCATCCGCTCTCTCGAACGCATCCTCACTCGACGCCCCTCCTACGACATCGCCGCCACCCAACAACCCCACCTCGCCCTTCGCCTCGCAGAACAACGCCCGCCAAACCTCCTCCTCCTCAACCCCGCCACACCGGCACTCCATCTCAACGACTTCCTCGCCCAGATTCGTGCCCTCCCCCAACTCGCAAACCTCCCCGTCCTCCTCCTCGCTCCCACCGAAGATCCCCTTCCAGAATCTCCACCCCCCGAAAATACCGCACTCCTCGCTTTCCCCACTGACTCCCGCTCGCTCCTCGAAAAAATCGACGCTCTCCTCAACCCCGAACGACGCTTTTTCAGCTAGAAAAAACCATCGGCAGGGTAATTGCTCAAACACCTCAACCAAAAATCCATTCCCTATGAAACCACTCCCCCTCGTCGCCGCACTCCTCCTCAGCGGACTCACCCTCGCCACCGCCGCAGAAAAAGCCGACCTCGGCCCCGCGCCCTCTGCCCAAGAAAAAGCGCGTCTCGAAGCGCTCTCCAAACGCGGCGTTCTCGTCCAGCCTCTCTTCTCCGGAGCAAACTGGTCCTACGTCAACTTCCGCGGCGCCGATAAACCCGACTCCGCCCTGTTCGCAAACCTCAAAGACGACGCCTCCATCGTCGAACTCGACCTCTCCAAACAACCCGTCACCGACGCCGACCTCGCAGCCGTCGCCTCGTTGAAAAATCTCAACAAACTCAACCTTTCCAAAACCAAAATCACCGACGCAGGAGCGCCCCAACTGAAGGCACTCGAAAAACTCGAAAGCCTCAACGTCTACGGCACCGAAATCGGCGACGCGGCACTCACAGCCATCGGAGAACTCAAAGGCCTCAAACGCGTCTACCTTTTTGAAACCAAAGTCTCGGATGAAGGCGTCCGCAAACTCGCCGCCGCGAAACCCGCCCTCAAAATCGAACGCGGAGCAACGCTGGTAAAACCCCCAGAACCGCCAAAACCCGAAGCCAAGCCGGAAGCCAAACCCGCCGCACCCGCAAAACCCGAAGCCAAGCCGGAAGCCAAACCCGCCGCACCCGCAAAACCCGAAGCCAAGCCGGAAGCCAAACCCGCTGCGCCCGCAAAACCCGAAGCTAAGCCAGAAGCAAAACCCGCTGCGCCCGCAAAACCCGAAGCTAAGCCAGAGGCGAAACCCGCCGCGCCAGCTGAACCATCCAAACCCGCCGCGCCCGCAAAACCTGCGGAGCCGAAAGCGAACTAATCGCAACCTCCCGCCAAGGGAACGGCCACCGCTCGGAACTCCGTGAAACAGCCCTTCCCTTGGCTCCTCATCCTCCTCTCGCTGCTCGGCCTATCCGGCATTGCACTCGGGCGGTCAACCTCACCGGCTTCCCAACAACCCCTCCCCGCGTCCTCACGCGTCATTCGAAAAATCGAATCGGGTGAACTCGGACGCATCGCCCTGCTCACCAGCACGGCTTTCTCCGCAACGGAAATACGCGACCGCCTCCACGAGGAACTCTCCGCGCGTTACCCGAAAAAAAACTTCGCGCTCAGCGCCATCCTCCCGCCCCCCCACGCCTCCCGCCAAAAACTGGCCTTCGAAGACACCTTCACCCGCCTCCTCAACGAGCGACCCGACCTGCTCCTCGTCGAACTCAGCCTCGAAAACGCCCTTCCCGCCGCGGAAGTCAGCATCGCGCTCCACCGCAACATGCTCAACCGCATCGCAGAGTTCATGGCCGACAACCTGCCCGAATGCGAGCTCTGGTTCGCCACCTCCAATCCCGTCACCCTCCCAGACTCCCACCAACACCATCGACCCCTCCTCGAACGCTACTACGCCGCAACCCGCGACCGCGCCCACGCGCTTCACCTCAAACTCGTCGACCTCGAGCACGATTGGCGCCCCGTCTTTAACCGCGGCACGCCCGCCCTCAAACGTTTCCTCCCCACCAACGATCGACCCAGTCCAGAGGGCATCAACCACTTCGTCATTCCCCGCCTCCTCGCCGCCCTCGGAGCACGCAACGATCTCGTCATCTACGGATCCACCCCCAGCGGCATCATCGCCGCCCAGCAGGCCACCAGGATGAACGCATCCGTCCTCCTCTGCGGAGCCGACCAATCCATCGGAGGCATGATGAGCAACGGACTCTCCGTCCCAGACACCGGCAAAATGCCCGATTCCATTGCAGGCCTCACCCGCGACTTCTTCCAATCCATCGACCACCACTACCGCTCCAACTCCGCATGGCGCTGGCAATCAAAAGACGACTTCTGGAACGGTCCCACTCAACCCGATACCCGCTCACCCGGCACCGACTCCATCTGGAGCGCCGAACCTCACGTCGCCGAACTCCTCTTCGAACGCGTCGTCTCCGAAAACAATCTCGCCATCCTTCGCGCATCCCCACTCAACGAAACCCAACCTATCCTCAAACAAAATAATCGCATCCTCGCACTCCGTACCGCCAACGGCGAAATCCTCCGCGGTGACGTATTCATCGACGCTTCCTACGAAGGCGATTTGCTCGCAGCCGCCGAAGTCGATCACTCCACCGTTCGAGAATCCAATGCGCAATACGACGAATCCTTCAACGGCGTTCGCGTCTCCTACAACACTTCGCAGTTCCCCATAAACCCAGGCATTCACGGCTTCCTCAATCCCGCCGATCACACCAGCCCCCTCCTTGTCGGCGTCCTCCCCCCACGCAAACCCGACGGATCCGAAGACCCCTACCTCCAGGCCTCCTGCTTCCGTCCATCCCTCTCCCAAAACCCCGCCAACCGCATCCCCTTCGAACGCCCCGCCGATTACAATCCCGATGAGTTCGAACTCGTCGCCCGGTTCTGCACTGCCACCAACGACCCTCAAAAACTGCAATCGCTCTTCTCCCCCACCACCATCCCGAACGCCAAGGGGGACGTCTCACAAAAAGCCGCCGTCGGCCCTAACTTGCCCAACAGCAACCGTGATTACGCCACGATGAGCCGCGCCCAACGCAAAGCACTCGCCGAAAAACACGAACGCTACCTCCGCGGCCTCCTCTTCTTCCTAACAAACGATCCTCGCATCCCCACCAGCATCCGTGAATCCACGTCAAAATGGGGACTCGCCGCAGATGAGTTCCAAAGTAACCGCAACTGGCCGGAACTCCTCTACGTTCGTGAAGCTCGCCGCATGGTCGGCGCTTACGTCCTCACCGAAAAAGACATCCTTCACGAACGCCGCGCTGAAAACGTCGTCCTGATCAACAACTACGGAAACATCACCAACCACCACGCCACCCTCCGCATCACTCGCGAAGGCGAAGTCGAGGCCGAAGGCGCCACCTACACCAGCATCCTCAAGGGACTCCGAATTCCCTACGAAGCCATCACCCCAAAATCGCACCAAACCGCCAATCTCCTCGTCCCCGTCTGCCACAGCGCCTCCCACGTCGCCTTCGGAGCCACCCGATTCGAACCCGTCTACATGGCCCTCGGACAAGTCGCAGCCACAGCCGCCGTCCTCTCCCAACAACTCAACCTCCCCGTCCAAGAAATACCCTACTCAACCCTGCGCGAAAAAATAGCAGACCTCATCCGAGAACCGCTCAGCTCCCCTTAACTCCACGCCTCGCAAGGTTTCTCAACTGCATCGCCATCCGCTGGTTCCCCGAGAGACGCTCCCGATTGCGCTCCAAAAACTCCCAGTACGCCTTTGTAAACGGACACGCCCGTTCACCCTGCTCAACCTCCGGATCGTACCGGCATCCCGAACACGCATTGCTCATTCGCTTCAAATACTTGCCCGTCGCCGCATACGGCTTCGACGCCATCACCCCGCCATCCGCGTACTGCGACATCCCAATCACATTCGGAATCTCCACCCATTCCACCGCGTCCACATAAACCGCCAAATACCACTCGTGCACCTCCCGCGGATTCACCCCATGCAACAACGCGTACAACCCCGTCACCATCAACCGCTGAATGTGGTGCGCATAACCCGTCCGCAACGTTTGGCCAATCGCGTCCCGCAAACAGGCCATGTCCGTTTCCCCCGTCCAAAAAAACTCCGGCAACGGCGCATTCGCCTCTAACGCATTGCCCTCCAAATACTCCGGCATGTGCCGCCAATACACGCCGCGCACGTACTCCCGCCACCCCAACACCTGACGAATGAACCCCTCCGTCGCCGCCAACGGCGCACGTCCCTCCCGATACGCACGTTCCACCCGCGCCACCACCTCTCTCGGCGCCAACAACTTCACATTCATCGCAGCACTCAACCGCGCATGATACAGCACCTCCTCCCCCACCCACATCGCATCCTGCCACCGCCCAAAATCCGCCAACCGCTGCTCCACAAAATCGTCCAACGCCACCACCGCCTCCTCACGCGTCACCGGAAAATCAAACTCCGCCGCACTCCCTGGCAGATGCGGTAAATAACGCTCCACATCCGCCACCACCGCCCGCGTCACGGCATCCGCCGGAAACCGCACCACCCGCGGCAAAAAACCCGGGCCCTCACGTCCAAACGACGCGCGATTCTCCGCGTCATAATTCCACTCCCCGCCCTGCGGCCCCTTCCCGTCCATCAAAACACCATGCTCCCGCCGCATCTCCCGATAAAAGAACTCCATCCGCAATTGTCGCCGCCCCGCGCAATGCCGCTCAAACCGCTCCCGCGAACAAAAAAAGTGCCGGTCCTCATCAAACCCAGCAAACGCCGTCCCCTCCAACGCCTCCCCCAACGCACGCCGCAAATGCCAGCACCCCGGTTCCACCACCCGCACTTCTTCAGCCCGCAGTCGCTTCGTCCTCTCACCTAACACACCCGCCAACGAACCCGCCTCGCTCGCCCCCAAATCCGTGTACTCCACCCGCACCCCATCCTCCTTCAGCGCCATCGCAAAATGACGCATCGCCGAGAGAAAAAATACCGTTCGAGCCTTCGATGAGAGTGGCTGCGTCGACGCCGCCGCAACTTCCGCCATCACCACCACATCCCGCGCCACATCAAACCCGTCAAACACCGACGAAGCCCTGTCCAACTGATCCCCCAAAACAATCACCACACGACGGACCACCCCACTCACTTGCGCACCTCCAACTTTTTCACCGCCCCGACAATCTCCTCAGCCACAGCATCAGAAAACGCACCGTCCCTCGACATCACCAATCCCCCGAGCCGGTCCAAAACCACAATCCGAAGCACTCCCGAGCTTACCCCCAACGGCGCGGCAATCACACCGTCTAAATCCATCAACACCGGCCACTTCGGAACCCCCGAACGCAACCCCATCCGTACCATCCCCTCCAGAAAATGCGGCATTCCCCGAAGATCCGCCACGCCAACAATCTCCGCTCTCTCCCCCACACGGGGCGCAATGAACCGCATCCAAGGCTCGATTTGACCCGAGCTCTTTCGATCACCCACCACCAGAATCACCGGCCCACGCCCCGGGAACACCCCGTGGTGCTCCTTGGCAAACTGATCCCGCAACCGCCACTCCTTCAACGGCTGCGCACCACTTTTGAGCTCCTCCCCCATGCCGGCAGCGCACGAAACGAGCAACGTCGCCACTACCGTCGCAACCGCCACTGGCCCGCGCCCGCGCCACGTCACCGACCGCCCCATCCTGCGCCGAGCCAACCCGTACCACTGCGTTCCCAAGAGCAGCAACACGCCCACTGGATGGAACATCGCGCCCAAATAACTCCCGCCATGTAACCGCACCTGACGCAACCGAGCCAACACACCCAACGCCGCAGCCACACCCCACAACACCCCCTCCTCGTACCTCCATCGCCAAGCCAAACCCAACCACGGCAAAACCGCACCCCCAAGCAACAAAAAGCCCATCACCCATCGCACCCCCGGCGCACCCAAACCTTCATGCGCATTCTTCGCAAATCCGCGCACCACACCCCAGAAACCCTCGTACATCCGGCACCGCAACACCCCCCGCAAATCCACCAAATCCGTTGAAAACCCCGCTCCGCGCATCGCCCGCGCCAACACGATTCCCTCGTGAAAACTGCCACGCGCTGCACCGTGCCCGCCCGCCGCTAGATACGCCGGTCGCTTGAACATCAGAAACTGACCACACCCCGCCGCAAATCGAGCATCTGTCCCAGCGCGCATCCGCGAAAATGGCAAATAACCCTTCAGCACAAACAGAATCAACGGCACCACCAAACGCTCAGCCCACGTCCCCAACTCCTGCTCAGGCACCCCACTCAGCATCCCAAACCGGCCCCGCTCCAACACGTCCGCACACTCCGAAACCCCGACTGCCGAGACCAAGCGCACATCCGCATCCGTAAAAACAAAAACCTCCCCTGTGGCCGCCGCTGCACCCACCGAACAAGCCCACATCTTGCCCGCCCACCCCTCCGGCAACACCCCCGCCGAAACCACCCGAACCCGCTCGTCCGCTACCGCCATTGCCGCCGCTCCCGTTCCATCAGTCGAACCGTCATCAACCACAATCACCTCACTCACCGCCGCATCCTCGAGAAAAGACCGCACACACTCCGCAATCCCAGCAACCTCGTTCCGCGCAGGAATAATCACCGAGACACGTCTGCGCTCGGTCACCATCCCACGCACCGCAAACGCGTTCGCCCAATCCATCGCCCACGGCACCACCGCCAACAGCAAAGCAAACCCAGCCAACCACCACCAAAACGCGTCGCTCATCATGCCCTGCGCCCTCCCCGAGAAACCTCTTCCCACCCAACTTCACCCACCGCCTTCCCACCCACCAAACGCCGCCACCACCCATACACCGAGCCTAACCCCCGCCTCCCCGTCCGCATCGCCTCCCACTGCAATGGATCCCCCGCACACACCGCCTTCGCCAACGCATCCTGCTCAGCCTCCAACACCTGCCGCAACCGCTCTGCCACTTCCGCCCGCCCCAATCCACTCATCGCCTCCGCTTCTAGCGCCTCCCCAACACTGACGTAAACCTCCGGCAACCGCGCCCTGCCATTCGCATACTCGACAGCCACTGGAAGATAAACGCACCCCTGCTGCAACTCTCCCATCATCGCCACACCCGGCATCAACGGCACCCCGCGCTCGCGAACATCCACAAAGCGGCCCTGCGGAGTCGTCCACAGCACCGCCCGCTCACACCCCGCCATCGCAAGCATCGCCTCCTTCCAATCCCGCGCTCCCGCCGCCCCCTTCCGAACGGGAAACAGTCCCAGACGCTTGAAAAACGGGTACCGATCTAACTCCTCCGCCGCCATCCCCCCAAACACCGGCACATCCCCAAACCATTCCCGCTTCAAAACCATCGCCACCAGCGGATCCCACCAGGACGGATGATTCATCACTACCACCACGCGCCGACACCCAGCGCGCCCCGGCACAACGCTCGGACGCGTCCCCCGCCGTAAGTACACGCCACCGAAGTGTCGTCCCAAGTACATGGCCGCGTACCTTGTAAAAAGTCGGGAACGCCATCCCGACCACCTTCGCACAACCGCGCCCGCCTCCGAGCCTCGGCCCACCTCAGGCAACATCCACCGCCCCCTCCACGGCATCGTTGTGCAACACATCCGCCGCAATCCAACCGCTCATCAATGCCATCGGCATCCCCGGCCCCGGATGCGCCGATCCACCCGCCAAATAAAGCCCGCGAACATCCGGCGAACGATTCCCCGGCTTAATCGCGCCACTCAACAAGCCATGACTCGCAAGTCCATAAATCGCACCGTTCAACACCCGATACCGGTCATGGATATCCTGCGGCGTCAACACCCGCTCCGTCACAATCCGCTCCTCAATATCCTCCATCCCTCCCGTCCGCTTCAGCTTGTCCAAAATCCGCTGCCGATACTCCGGCAACATCCGCTTCCAATCATGCCCAGGACGCAAATACGGCGTGTGCACCAACACATACAGCGCCTCGCCACCGTCCGGCGCAACCACCGGATCCGTCCCTGCCGGCGCAGCAAGATAAGCCGTCGGATCCGGCGCGGGTTCGCCCCGACGATAAATCGCCTCAAACTCCTCGTGAGGATCACGACTAAACACAAAGTTGTGATGCGCAAGATGTTCGTACCGCTTACGCAACCCAAGGTACAAAACCACTCCCGAACACGCCGGCTCATATTCCCTCCGACCCTCAAACCGACGCGCAACCGCCCCGCCAATCAGCTGACGATGCGTTCGAACCGTGTCCATGTTCGACACCACCACACCATGCCGGCGCATCTCTCCTCCCTCCAACACCAAGCCCCGCACGGCTCCCGCCTCAACCTCAATCCGCACCACCTCACGCCCTGCTTCAAAGCGCACCCCAAGCTTCTCAGCATGCGCTCGCAACGCCGCCGGAACCCGCGAAATACCGCCCATCGGGTACCAAACCCCCTCCCCAGCCTGCATATGCGCAATACTGCACAACACCGCCGGCGACTGCTCCGGACTCGATCCCACATACTGCGTGAAATGGTCCAACATCTGGGACACCCGCGCGTCCGGCACAAACGACCGCAACGTCTTAGCAACACTGAAACCCGGACGAATATTCATCACATCCCGCAACGCCGACGCCTTAAACATGTCCTGCGGCCGGAACATCTCCATCAACCGCCCAATGGGTTTCCAGAAAAACCAGCGATTCGAAATCTCCGCCTGCTCGCGCGAAAGCGCCTGAAACCGTTTGTACCCGTTCCCACTCACCCCATCCCCCGAAAACCCATCAATCACCTTCGCCATTTCGTCCACGTCCTGAAACAGATCCAACACCGACCCGTCCTCGAAAAAACTCCGCCACTGCGGGTCCAAGCGAACCAACTCCAACACATCTTCTAAACGCGTCCCAGACTCGCCGAAGATCCGACGCAACACCGACGGCATCGTCAGAATCGTCGGCCCCATGTCGAACCGAAAACCCGCTTCCTCATGAACCGCAGCCTTGCCTCCTGTCCATCCATTCGCCTCGTAGACCACCACTTGATGTCCACGCGCCGCGAGCGTACAGGCCGAAGCCAGTCCGCCCAAACCGGACCCGATTACCCCCACTGATTGCGTTGTTTGTTTTCTCATAATCTATTCACCGAACGGTTTACTTTCGACTCACGAACATCTTCCAAACGCCTGCCAAAATCCCCATCAGCCCATACACCCGACGCTCCCCGTGCCGAAAAGCGGCACATGCCCGAAAAAAGAGCGCGGAGGGTCGCATCCGTCCAAGGTGCGCATGTTCCTTCGAAGGACACACATGCACGAACCGAGTCCGCGTCATCGCAAGCAATCCATCCCGCCCACGCGTCACCCCCCAACCACTGCGCCCCCATCCCCCAAACCCCACGCGCGCATCCGCCGTCGGCACAATGACATCATTGATGGTCACCGTCCCCGCCTTCACTCGCCGAGCAAACGAGCGCGCACGGCCCGCATCCTTTGAAAAGACTGACGCTCCCAGCCCATACGGAGTCGCGTCCGCCACACGCAACGCTTCCTCCTGCGAGGACACCCGCAAGATGCCCGCAACCGGCGCATGCACATCCTCACGAACAATCCGCATCCCCGTATCGCACCGCGAGTACACGCAAAGCCCTGAACCAAACGCCGCCCCACCAAGCAACACCGCGCCTCCCTCCCTAGCCTCCTCAGCCCATCCCCGAATCCGATCCGAAGCACCCTCCTGCCAAACCAAACCCCGAACCGCCGCCACCTCGTCAGCCACCACTCGCTCAAACGCCTCCGCCACCGCCTCCACAACAATCACCCTCCGCGGCGCAATACACGTTCGCCCGGCATTCAACCGAAGCCCGAAAACCAAAGCCTTGGCCGCCAACGTCAGGTCAGCGTCCTCAAGCACAAACATCGCATCACAACCGGAAGCCTCAATGATCGTGGGCACACCCAGCGCGCCGCAACGCTCAGCCACCTTCAAGCCGGCCTCACTCGACCCCGTAAAAATAACCAAATCCGGCGCTCCCTCGACCAGTTCGACCCCGGCCTCCAAACCCTCATGAAGCACCCTCAAGGTTCCCGGTTCGCCACCGCTCTGCTCCCACGCCCCACGAAGAAACACCGCCGCCCCGCCCCCCCCGGTCCCAGGCTTCCAAACCACCCCATTACCCGCGACCAACGCCTGAATCACCTGAACCGCACCAATAAAAAATCGGTAGTTGGACGGCGCAATAATACCCACCACTCCAAATGCTTCTCGCTCCTCCCAAACCGCCTCCGAAGACCCAAACCATCCCCCCGCACTTCCGCTAACCTTGCGGTCAGACAAAAGATTCGCCGCATGACGTTCAAGAAAACGGCACGCCTCAAGAAACGGCAGAACCTCAGCGGAAAGCGCATCAACCTCGTCCAGGGTCGGACTCGCCACCAACCCACCCAGACGACTGATGTCGCGGGCAACGTGAATCCGAAAACGGCGAAGCACACCCAATCGCTGCTGCACCGAACGATCGCGCCAGAGCTGTGCCGCGCGCCTCACAGCGCTCACCCACTCAGCTCCCGAACTCGTCGCAGCCTGCGTCATTCAAGATATTCTTGGGGACCTACGCCGTCGCAACCTTCGCTGCTCTAGGTATTTCAGAATATTCTGATCCAAACTCCGAAGCCTGACTCCCCTCGCCTGCTCCCCACGGGATACGCACACCAAAGTCTTCACACAACAAATTGGACGTAATCCGCGCCCCTTCGTAGATGACTGGCAACCCACTTCCGGGATGTGTCCCGCCCCCAACGAGGTACATCCCATCGATGTCCTCAAACCGATTGCGTGGACGAAGATGCAGCATTTGGGTCAGCGTGTGCGCAAGATTGAAGGTCGCCCCACGGTGAATCGCATAGCCGTGCTCCCAGTCCTCCGGCGTCACCACCCGCTCGTAGCGAATCCTCGCCTCCAAATCTCCGTAGCCCGCGTCCTTCATTTTCCGCAACAGACGCTTACGGAACCCCGCACTGTCACGTTTCCAATCAATCAACGAGGAACGATGCGGCACCGGTGCAAGAACGTACAGAGCACTGTGGCCTCGCGGCGCGAGAGAGGAATCTGTTACACACGCATTTTGAACATAATAGGAGGGATCTTCAGGGAGCGTCTTCTCCACTTCAATCTGCTCCAGATTCCTCTCATACCTCGAGGAAATGTGAATCGTGTGATGCGCCTGATCCGAAATCTCCCCCTCAATCCCGAGGTACATCATGTACGTCGAACACGAGAACTTCTTCTTCTCCAGTTTCGCATTCGTCCAACGACTCCTCAACGCATCCGGTACCAGCTTCGTCATCGCGTGCGCAAAATCCGCATTCACCACCGTCGCATCCGCCGCGTACCGACCTTCGTCCGTGCGCAAGGCAACCACCTTCCTCCCTTCAAACTCCAGGCCTCGCACTTCTTCCCCCAGATGAATCTCGACTCCCAACCGCTTGGCCACACGCGCCATCGCTTCGCTGACCTCTCCACACCCGCCCATCGGATGCCAAACCCCGTAGTCATACTCCAAATAGCTGAGAATGCTGAACAGGCTCGGACACCGGAACGGCGACATTCCAAGGTACTTAGACTGAAAACTGAACGTCAACCGAACCCGCTCATCTTGGAAGAATCGCTTGAGATACGAATCCACAGACTCCCACGGACGAATGTGCGGAAGCGCCTCAGCGACATCACCGGACAACAAACTGCTCCACCCCAAAAAAGGACGCGCGAGACAGGCCCGAATCTTCCCAAACTTTTCGCGGTTATCGGCGAGAAACCTCCGGAATCCATCCGCGTCGTCCGGAGAAATGGCAGCAATCTGCCGCTCCATCTCCGCTGGGTTGGGTGTGGCGTCAATGCTGCCCCCTTTGCCAAACACCACCCGGTACTGCGGATCCAGCCGCACCATCTCCACCTCGCGCTCCAACGTTGTCCCCGCCGCTCGCATCACTTCATCGAGGATTCGCGGGTAGAGAAAAAACGTCGGACCCAAATCGAACCGATAACCCTCCGCTCGAAGCGAGGACGTCCGGCCGCCAACCTCCCGCATCCGATCGAACAACCGGACCCTAAACCCCGCCGCTCCAAGGAGTAACGCGGATGCAAGCCCGCCCGGACCAGCCCCGATAATGTTCACAGTTTTGCTCATAAGCATTTGGTTATGATTGATTTATTTCTCTGATGATCAGCGGCTAGCCTCAGATTCGCGTCTTAATTCCACACGCTCTCGCCACACACCACCCTCTGCACGCTTCAAACCCCGTGAACAGAGCCGATCCCCCGAGAACGACCGCCAGAACCCGATGGCTATCAACGTACTGCCACACCGCGCCACCCGCACAAACAAGACTCACAACTCCGCGTGCCACTCGGCCGCGCCAATCAATGTTGGGTTTGAAAAAAGACATAAAAAAGAGACCGACCGACACACTTCAATCCTGTACAACCCGCCCGCAGCCCCGCCAACTTAGACACAATTTCGCACAAACGGCGCGGTTGTCTATTTTTTGATTGGACACATTGCATTTTTGTGGAACTTTGAGTGCATGCAGCGTTTTTCCATGCAGATGGTGGCGGAGAAAACTGGGCTCACCGCCCACGTCATCCGAGTCTGGGAGAAGCGTTACGCTGCCGTTGAGCCGCACCGGACAAACGGCGGCCATCGTTGGTACGGCGAAGACCATGTGATGCGTCTCTCTCTTCTGGCGAACGCTGTTCGCTTGGGTCACGCCATCGGGCGGGTCGCAGAGCTTTCGAACGCTGACGTCGAGCGACTTATCGCGGCGGGGCCACGAATCGGGCGACCAAATCGTCGGTCTGTAGAGGCACTTCGGACCGCTTTGGAAGACGCCCGCCAAGCGCGCCACGCCCCAGCAGCCCCTCCTCAAAGCGACGCGGAGCACTTGAAAGCTGAGCTCCTTCGCGCGACGCAAGATTTCGATGACCGAGCACTCTCCGCGGCCTTTCGCGAGTGCCGAATCCGCCTCGGCGACCACGGAATGCTCGTCCGCGTGCTCGCACCGCTCACCGCAGAACTGGGCGAGCTTTGGCGCCGTGGAGAAATCTCCGCAGCCAAAGAACACTTCTTCACCGCAGGTCTGAAAGTTTTTGTCGGGACGCTAACGCGGCAATATTCGGCCCCAGTCGACGCCCCCAGAATCGTGTTCGCAACCCCGGCAGGCCAACTGCACGAGCTCGGGGCAATCATGGCAGCTGCCGCAGCCGCAAACATCGGATGGAACGTTCTTTATCTAGGCCCATCACTGCCTGCAGCCGACCTCGCAAGCGCCGTGCGTCAGCACCGGGCCGCGGTACTCGCCCTCAGTGTCGTCTATCCCGAAGACGACAACCGGTTACCCCTCGAACTGGTCGAACTCAAAAAGATGCTCCCCATCGCCACCCGTGTGCTCCTCGGTGGTCGGGCCGCTCCTGCGTACCGCAGCGCCATCGAATCCATCAACGCGACCCTCGTCACCGACGGCCTCGATGGACTCACCTCTGAGCTTGAAGCTATCCGAGCCGGAAAACGGCCACTTCAACCCCTCCGAACCGCCACCGAAACACGCGCCTCAGCGCACGCCACCGCTCCTGTCCCACCCCATTCCTCGCGCTCGGCGCGACCGAGCACGAGATCACGAGCCCCCCGAAACCGATGAAAACACATTCCCTCGAGGCACAACTCTGGATTCCTCGCAGCCGCGAAGAGGTTTTTCCCTTCTTTGCCAATGCCGCGAACCTCCAGCGTATCACCCCAAGCTTCCTCGACTTCCGAATCCTTACGCCGCAACCCATTGCCATGCACCCCGGAGCGCTCATCGATTACCGCCTGAGCCTTCACGGGTTGCCCATCCGCTGGAGAACCCTCATCAGCGCATGGGAGCCACCTTTCCGATTCGTGGATGAACAAATCAAGGGGCCGTACGCGCTCTGGCACCACGAACACGTCTTCGAGGAGCGAGACGGGGGGACACTCGTGATAGATCGAGTTCGCTACGCAATCCCCTTTTCATTACTCCCCGGCAGCGAGCTAATCCACAAATGGTTTGTCAAAGGCGACATCCTTCGGATTTTTGAGTTCCGACAGACCTGTCTCCGCGAAATCTTCAACTGCGAAGCAATTCACCCTTCCGTCATCCGGTTCGACGAACCCGACCCCCAACCCAGACTTCCCCTGCACGTCTGACACTCACCTTTTCGGCTCACCCGAGCCACCAACCCAAAAACATATGAACGCAACTGCATCACCCATCGAGCCCTCCGTGGCCCATCTCAAAAACGCCTACAGCGGACGAACCTTTCCCGAGTTTGACCTCAAGCGCCTTCTTTACACCGTGTTCCATCCAAAGGGAGGAGAGCGCGTCGCCATCCTCATCGACCTTCAGGATACAGCCAACATGAAAGACTACGCGTTCCTCGCGGATCGCACCCTCTTCATTCAACACCACGCCTACCACCGGTTTTTCAATGCGCTCCGCGCGGGGGTCATGAAGGAACTCGGCTTCGCGTCGGTCGATCTCTACGCCTACACCGTGACGGGTGGCAGCAACCTAGACCTCCCCGCGGAATGTGTGGACGCGCAGGGAAATGCACTCTCGCTCGAGCAGGACATTTGCGCAAAGCACGACCTCATCCTCTGCATCTCCACCTTCTCTGCTACAGCGCCGCTCACCGCCTTCGCCAAGCAGTACGGTTTCCGTGGCGCAACCATGCACGGAATGAACTCCACCATTCTCGCGACGGGACTCGCCGTGGATTACGACGAGGTGAGCAAACAGGCCGAGAAACTTCGGCTCGGGATGACGAAGGCGGATGCCGTGGAGATTGATTTCTCGGTTGCAGGACATTCCGCCACCCTTCGCCTCGAGCTGGGACGGCAAGAGGCACAAAAGAGCCACGGGCTTTGCCGGGGCGGCCCTGACGTCGCAAACCTCCCTGCTGGTGAAGTTTACTTCATCCCAACCGACGCCAAAGGCGAGTTCCCCATGCGCTACAGCGACGGGACGCTGGGCATGCTCACCGTCGCCGATTGCGCCATCCGCTCTGCCCGGCTCATCGCGGGCAATCAGGGCACCATCGATGATCACAATGCCCGACTCCTCGCAGACCCCATGATCGGTAAGTTGGGAGAACTCGGCTTCGGAACCCAAGAGCTCCCCCCCTGCGGCAAAGATATTCAGGACGAAAAAATCCTAGGCACCCTGCACGTCGCAACGGGCCGGAGCGATCATCTCGGCGGAAGCATTACGCCCGATTTGTTTGTGAAGCGTTCCAACGCAACCCATGACGACATCCTCTTCAGTTCGACCAAAACACCCGAGATTGATGTGCCGGAAGCGCGACTTTTTCGCGATGGCAGATGCCACGTCGTAATCGAGCGCTATGGTCCCTCTGCATACCTGAAAGGCTTGCTTGCGAGCTAAGAGGTAGGTGACTTCCAACGGCTGAAAAGCCAGCACTTTCTGATGCCTCGTTCTGGGTTGGGTGAGGCTAGGAAAACGGGGCCAGTCCACTGTAAAGCGGGCTGGCCCCAACGCTTTGCGAGCTGCACCCGCCCCAAACCCATGCTCCAGCCACAGTCCGAAGGCGACCTTGGGTCAGTTTCGGGCGCGCATGAGACGCTTCCTCGCGTTCGACACACGGTTCACCTCACCGCCTGCATACGGTTGAGCGCCCCGTGCTTCTCTGTTCAAATCACGGTCCCACCCCGAAAATGGCTCTCTCCCAACAACTCATTATCCTTTCAGCTGCGGCCGCCGCCGGATTCCTCGCTGGAAGAGTCGCAGCCCCGGAATCCACCGCAGAGGGGCCCTCGGTTCGCACCTCAACGCCGCACCGCGTTGACCAACCACCCGCCGCGAACCGCAGCGCGGACTCCCTCGCCACCAGCCCCACCAACTTTTCAGAACTGCACGGATTCAAGGATTTGTCTCTCGAAGAACAAACGGCGCGCTTGTTTCGCATCTCCAGTCAGTTCGAAAAACGCTCGGAACAGCGGCGATTCGGTCCGCCACGCCCGGATGCTGACTTCCCCCCAGGCCTCCAGATTTGGCTGGCACGCACCATTTCCGAACTCTCACCCGACCAAACTTCCGCGCTCCTCGAGTCACTCGCCGCAAAGAACTCCGGTCAAAATCGCGATTTCGTCAGCCGCCTTCTGGCGGAACGCCTTGCCGCCGCCGATCCCCAACGCACGCTCGACCTTGGAAAAAAAACCGGAGACCGCCGCATTCTCTCAGCCGCCATCGAATCCATCGCCCACCAAAGCGGTGCGCAAGCCATTCGGACAGTCGCCGCGCTTCCCGAGGAACAACGGAGCCGTATCTGGGATAATGTCGCGTTCAACAACTCCGTGATGCCCGGCGGATCATTTCAGGAAATGGCAGCGGCATTGAAAGAATCGCCCGGCCTGCTCTCCCGTGACCGCGGCCTGACCCGCATGCTCGGCGTGGCGCTCGCAAACACCGCGCTACAGGACCCGTCAGCCGCCCTCGAGCTGGTGAAAAGCCTCAACTCCGAACTTGAACGTCCCGGTAATGAAGAGGACGGAAACCGCCGCTACCGACGAGGCGGCCCAGATTCATCCCTCACAGCTCAGCTGCTCCAGAGCACCCTCTCCGAAGTTCGCGCCATTTCCCCCGAAGCAGCATCCCGACTTTTCGACAACCTTTCCCCAAAAGAAAAATCCGCGTGGATGCACTCCGAGGAAGCCGTCAGCCGCTTCCAATCTCAAGGCATCGAATCCGCCATCCAGTTCGCCGAAAAACAAACGGACTCCGAATCTGCGCGGTTCGCAGCACTGGGAACGTGGTCCGCCCTCGCTCAACGCGATCGTGACGCCGCCTTTCAATGGATTGATTCACTCCCCGAAGGATCTTTCCGCCAGGGTGTTTTGACCGGAGTCATGCTCGATACGTGGCGAAACTCCAGTACCTGGGGCAGCGAGCGAGCCGCCATCGAAGCTGGAGCAGCTCTCCAAAATCCGTCCACCCGAATGGAATACTATTCCTACCTGCTGCAACGCCCCTTCGGCAGCCGTGGCACGTCACGCTCCGAAACCGTCGACAGCCTCCCCATCTCTGAACCCGAGAAGGCGCAGCTTCTCCAACGGCTCGCCCCCATCAAATGAGCATCCCCGCTGGCAATCCCCGTCCCGCGATTCAAATCGCATCCGTCCTCGCAGCGCTCGCGACCGGCTTTCTCGCCGGCACAACCCTGTCGAAACAGCGTCCCGCCCAGCCCCCAGTATCGGAGACACAGTCTACATCCCCCGCCGCTGAAACGGCTTCAAACCGCCCCTCAACGCCTCCCGTTACTCCAGTCGCCCCATCCGCGAACCCAGAGGACCTCCTGACCCCAAAAACCTTCAAGGAACTCGACGCCGCCCTGCAAAAGTCAGGCAAATCTCCCGCCGAAAAACGCCTCGCACTGATGGAGATGATCGGACGCATGAAGCCCGACGAACTCTCCGAACTCCTCGCGGCAGAAGCCAGCAATCCCGATTTCTTTCGCCGAATGCGTTTCGACTTTCAGTTCACCGCAAAACGTCTGGCGGAACTCGCACCTGAAAAAGCTGCTGCCCTCTGGAGCACAACACCTTCCCTGCGTTTTCAGGCGGACGCTCTCCTCGGCAACTGGGCGCGCAAAGACCCGCAGGGCTTCGCCTCGTGGACGCTTTCACTCCCCAAGGATGTGCAGCGTGCCGCGGCATCCACGCTCGGAGAAATCGCAGCGTCAAACCCGGAGCAGTTTGCGGCCATTGCTCCCCAGATCGCAGAGACCCCTGGGGCCGCAACCGCCGCGCGCCGCGCGATAGAGGCCCTGACCCAAACCGAAAACGGACCACGGAACGAGGCCGCAGACACCTCAGCACCACGGACAGGACGTGATCCAGAAACAGCCGTTGCCTACGCCAAGTCACTCCCCGAAGGCACCATGCGCAACACCGCCCTCGCACAACTAGCCCGCATGCCCGGCATCGATCTCGCCAAACAACCCGACATTGTGAGCGCCATCCAATCCCTTCCGCGCGAAGAAGCGGCACGCCTCGGACGCGACCTCGAAGAGCAGTCGCGCGGTGACGCATCCGCAAAGAGCAGCGTGATCGGTTCGCTCCCCCAAGGCCCCGCGCTGGATGCCGCGCTCGCCTCCAACT
Organism: Chthoniobacteraceae bacterium; assembly: GCA_044347165.1. Taxonomy (GTDB): domain Bacteria; phylum Verrucomicrobiota; class Verrucomicrobiia; order Chthoniobacterales; family Chthoniobacteraceae; genus JBEEPE01. The sequence continues at coordinate 26,290 of JBIIXW010000006.1, read as the reverse complement.
TCCGACGCACTGCGGGCAAGGACGCCGCACAGGCCGCCGCCAACCTCGAACAAATGAAGGACCTCTCGACCTATCCCGCCGCGGTGCGGGGCTTCGTCGACGCAACCGCGTCCAAAGACCCCGCCGCAGCCGCCGATTGGGCACTGTCCATTAACCCCTCCACAGGAGGTGATTCTGCTCAAACACAACGCATGGCCGCTCTCGAACGTGTCGCCCGCGAGTTTGCAGAGCGAAATCCTGAAGAAGCCAAAAAGTGGCTCAACACCGCTCCCCTGTCCGACCGCGAGTACCTCATCCTCTCCGGAAAACCCCGCCCGAAATAACCGCCATCCTGCCACGCCATGTCCACGCCATCTTGGGAAAACACCTTCAAAGAAGTCCACGCACGCGGAGTCGCCGCATGGAAAGCCGGAAGACGCGCGCCGACGACCATGTTCACCGCTTCGGACTCCGAGTTCCTGTATTCCATCGGTTGCAGCAATCAGGAGATGTTCGATTTCGTCGATGACTATGGCTACGCCGGCGAACCGGGTCTTGAAACCGTCCTCGCCATACAGGCCATCCGAAAAGACTACCTCGAAAAGGAGATGGCTGGCGTTCGCTCCACCTTTGTTGCCTCCATGGAAAGTCTCCCTGCGAAGTCATTTGCGGTTGACGGCATCCCATGGCTCCCCCGCCTGATTGTGAAAGCACGTCTGAAGTTGCGCGGCGAAATGCCTGCCGATTTGATGTACGGATGCGGCGGCGACCGCCCCTTTGTTGCCCGCATGAAAACCACGCTCCACGATTTCCTCGCCCTCGTCCGAACCCACGGCACCGACGACCGCAAAATCATCGACGCCACCAAGCAAATCGCCGCCCTCCGCTAACAAGCGCTACGCCCAAAGCCGGAGCGCGGGCTTTCCAGCCCGCGAGTGAAAGGCTGCACTCCACCTCGGGATTGAGCTGCCACGCCAGAAGTGACAGCGCTGAGCCGGATTGAATGTCCCTCGTTTGCCAACGCCGTCTCTGGACAAAACCGATCCTATTTTCTCGCGATTTGCCAAAACTCTTGGAGTGATTTCGCCGACTTCGCAAGGCCGCGAATACGATCGAGCTCATCGTCATAACATCCAGACTCAAAGTGTTCTTTCATCGCCTGCGGCACCTCGCCGAATCGAACGCTGAGCACATCAAGGACGGCTTCCCTGTACGCAGCGCGCCGCCCCGCAAGGAGACCTTTGGCGAAGCCTTCATGGATGAGTTTTTGGAGGGCGGACATGGATTCGGTGTTCATGGGTTTTGATTTCGAATGTTTGGCTCGCTTGAGAACGCCTTCGTAATCCTGAACTGCGTCCAATGTGTACAACAAAAACGAGGTGAGTGCATCTGCGGAAACACCTTCTGACTCGCAAGCGTTCCATACTTCATCTGACAGAAGCGCCTGAACAGGCTTCGCCTTCAGTGCTCGAAGGGCTAACTGACCGTCCGGTGTTCCACCCAAGCTGCCGTAGGGCGTTGTGAAAAGGTCCAACGTGTGGATGCGGAGGTGGGGTTGATGGTGATGAAGAAGCTCTTCCACGCCTTTTGGTAAATCAATGAGCTCGGAGAGGGAGGTTGGAGAGCTCCAAGGCCGATCTGTTTGTGCGATCAGGAAGGGGAATACCGGTGGCAATCGAGATGCTCCCGAGTTTTCTCGGGCGAATCGTTCCCAGACCCGAAGGATGTAGCCGAGGATTCGAAGCGGGAGCCGGAGATCGGGCGAGCTTTGATGCTCGAGGAGAACGAATAGGTAGGCATCGCTTTCCGAAAAACCAACTTTCAGGAACAGGTCGGATTCCCAACTAGAAAATGAAGGGTCGAGGAAGGACGGATTTTCGACCGTTACAGATTCTGCATTGATGAGTTCTGAAAGCCGCGGCGGCAAATGGTGTTTCAGAAGGCCCGCCGCGTTCATGGGCGACGAGAACACCGATTTGAAGAGATGGTCATTGGGTTGATGAAGTGGGCGTTCTTGCATGGCGGCGGACGCAGTCCTTGACCCTGCATCGCTGCACCTCGTGGGTTGGACGCTCGGCTCTGTGCACCGTGCGTCGGCCCACGGAGTGCCAGCCGCACTTTCCTGATTCATTGGAATATCCCGCGCCGATGGAGTTTCCTTGGAAGCCGCGCCTCGGTTGCCCAATAACGGGTACCGAGAGAAATTTGCATCACTACGCGGTCGGCGAGCCTCAAGAAGATCAGATGCCGTATTGACTAACTTCATTTGTGAAATCAGCGATGCCGAAGTGATCACAACTCCAAAACCCACAGCCCCCTAAGCTCGCGGGCTGGAAAGCCCGCGCTCCACTCTCCACCTCGCCCCCCACGCCCCTCCCGTCGCAGCGCGTCCAGTTCCCCAAACTCCCGATCCCTCACGCCCGCCCACTCCCTCACGCCCAACTCCAACACCGCCGCCTGTTCACGAACCCGCTCCTCCAGTCCGCTCACCACTCGGGCCGCCTCGCGCCCCCCCCTCGCCACCGCACGCGCTATGCAGGAAGCCGCGGAGGGACCGGATCTCGCGAACCGGGATGATTTCGATGAGGTTTCGGAAACAAACCATCTTTACTTTCTCGCCGGAACGCAGCCCGAGTGACTCTCGAATCTTCTGCGGAATAACGACTGGAAACTTTAGAGATCGTGACGGTTTCCATGCGTCAGACGGTATGTCGATGGATAGACCTGTCGACCGCTGTTTGTGAGGAAATCAAACGTTTGGAAACCGTTGCTGATCAGCCGCAACGAAATCTTCCGGGCTAATTGCAACGTTTGGAAAGGCGCGAAGAACCTGTTGATCAGAAGTCACCAACCGGACTCCAAGTTCTTCCGCAAGCACAACAAATTCGGCGTCGTAAGCGCTCAATCCTGAGTCTGACGCCTTCGCGAGCACGCTCGCAGGGTCCGGCTCTCGCTGCGTGGTTCCGAGGTGGTCCATCGCTTCAGCCCAATGCGCCTCGGCCGTCGCCAGATCCATGCCCTGCGTTCTCACATACGCGAAGAGAATGCTGCGGAACTCAGACTTCCAAAGAGGCGGCACCCACCACTCGCTGTCCTTCATCAGAACGGCGTCCGCAACGCCCGCTTTCGGACCCGGTCAATGGAGATAAGCAATCAGGTTTGAGTCCGCGACAATCATGGCCGACCGGTTTCCCGAGCCTCCCGAATGAACTCATCGTCAAGCTGGCCGGGCGTCGCCGCGCGGAGCCTCCGTACCCGCGCAAGGTAAGCAGGAACATCCATAGGCTTTCCAAAGAGAACCCGTTCCAAACACTCAATGACCTCGAGATTCAGACTGCGCCGATGAGAAAGTGCCCGCTGTTTCAACGCCTGATGAAGAGCCTCTGGAATATTCTTCAAGGTAAGTGCAGCCATTTCACAACCGTAATGGTTGCAACTTCAGCGACAAGCGAAGAGACAAAGCTGCTCCGAGAAAAACCAAGGTGATTCAGGAGCGGGAATCGCCATCTCCCCAACGCCAACGGTACTTCTCAAAAAAGGAGCGCGGGCTTTCCAGCCCGCGAGCGTACGGTGGTGCTTGATGGTCCCAAAGAGACCCTCAAAAAACGATTCACCTCCTCCACCATCCCCCTCCCACCACCCCGTCACCGCCTCAACTCCCCGACGGGCGGTCCTTGCCACCCCTCGCATCCAACGACTCGATGTCCTTCACCAGAACGACTTCCGCAGATAAGCACTCAGGCTTGATTCCACAACAATCGTGGCCTCCTCTCTCGCTCGCGGGCTGGAAAGCCCGCGCTCCAAGCGCCACCTCGCCCCCCTACGCCGCTCCCGTCGCACCGCCCAACACGGCGCGCACCTCGGCCAACTGCTCGTGCCAGCGCGCAATGAACGCGAACGCCCGTCGCAGCGCGTCCAGTTCCCCAAACTCCCGATCCCCCGCAACCGCCCACTCCTTAACGCACAACTCCAACACCGCCGCCTGTTCACGAACCCGCGCCTCCAAACCGTTCACCACCCGCGCCGCCTCGCGAAACTCCCCTTCTGCCACCGCACGCGCTATGCTGGAAGCCGCGGACGCACGCTTCTCCACCGCACTCCTCGCGCGATTCAGCCCGCTCGCGACCTCACCAAACAGCGCTCCCACCACCTCCGGAATCACTCCGCGTTCAACAAGCGGATAACCCCGCAACTCCAAATAATGGGCAATCCGCAACGCCGGCTGCGTCAGCGTTTTTCGCGCAAGGTTCAACTCCGCCATGCCTTCCCCAGACCCACCAACCCGATCGGGATGCACCTCCCTCGCCTGCCGCGCGTACGCCCGCTCAACCGCCTCCACGTCCACCACCGGCGAACACTCCAAACCCAACACCGCAAAACAATCCGGCATGGAACTAGTTGGCAGGAAGAGGCTTATCCAGCTGACGCAACGCCGCCGCTTCCGTCAGGTCGACCCGCTCTTTCAACGCCGGCTCCAACGACCGCATCTTGCCGTACAAGGCCTTAAAATACTCTTTCAGCGCCTTCGTTCCCTCCGCCTCACCCGTCACGTTCTCCGCCTTCTCACGCAGCTTCTTCACCGCGGCATCCTCAAACGCCAACGCACGCGCCGCCTCAAAGCGCGTATTCTCCTCCGCCTCCGCCTCAACCGCCGCGGTGCCGCGCAACGCCTTTGCTGCAGGCTTCTCCACCGCCTTCGCAGGCGCTTTCGTTCCGGACTTTGCCGGCGCGGCGGGCGCCGCAGGAGCGGCAGCGCCACTCGGTTTACCCTTGCCCGTTCCCGTGTTGCTCTCCTTCCCCTTGGAACCGCTCTCAGCAGCTCCCGCAACTCCCAGCATCCCGCACAACGTCAACCCCACAACCGACGACCAAAGGCTTTTCTGTCCTGCAAACATAAACATACTCGTGTCCCTCAAGGTAGCTGACGCTATGCCGTGAACAAAGGCTGTTCACCCACCGTTCGCACACCCTCCCTCAACTCCATGAAAACCCATCACCACCGTCTGCTCGCCTCCGCCGTTGCCCTCTGTCTGAGCGCAACCGCCCTCTCCCCCTTGGCCAATGCCGCATCCCTTCTCGTCGAAGCCGAATCCTTCGCTCAAAAGGGCGGCTGGGTTCTCGACACCCAGTTCATCAACGAAATGGGCTCTCCCTACCTCATGGCGCACGGCCTCGGAGAACCCGTCCGCAACGCCGAAACCCCGCTCGCGCTCCCTGAAACCGGCACGTGGCACGTCTGGGTCCGCACCAAGGACTGGACCGCACGCTGGAAAGCCGAGGGAAGCCCCGGCCGCTTCGACGTCCTCATCGACGGAACCCGCCTCGCCAACACGCTCGGCACCGAGGGCGCCGACTGGCACTGGCAAAAAGCCGGTTCGTTCAACGCGACCACCAAAAATCCGACCCTCGCCCTGCACGATCTCACCGGATTTAACGGACGCTGCGATGCCGTGTTCCTGTCAACCGAAGCCAACCCGACCCTCCCGAACAACGGCGACGAACTACGCACGTGGCGGCGCTCCGTCCGCGGCCTCTCCGGTGCCACCCGTGACGCGGGTTCGTTCGACTTGGTCGTGATTGGCGGCGGTTACGGCGGGACCGCAGCGGCGATTTCCGCAGCACGCATGGGCTGCTCCGTCGCGCTCGTTCAGGACCGACCCGTCCTCGGTGGAAACGGCTCCAGCGAAGTGCGCGTCTGGGCAAAAGGCGGGACCCGACGCGGCCTCTACCCCGAGTTGGGAGGAATCGTCGACGAGTTCTCCGATTACGCAAAATCCTCGCCGGGAACCAAGGAAGAGTTCGGCGACGACACCAAGGAGAAGATTGTCCGCGCCGAAACGAAAATCACCCTGCTCCTCAACCACTCGGTTCACACCGTGGAAAAAGCGGGCGCGTCCCAAATCAAAAGCGTCATCGCGAGTGACACGCGTTCCGGCGAAGAGGTTCGCATCACGGGCCGCCTGTTCTGCGATGCCACCGGACACGCCGCCATCGGCTTCCTCGCAGGCGCAGACCACACCATCCGAGAAAAGGAACATCTTGGGATGAGCAACATGTGGCGCTGGACTGAATCCAATCAACCGCAAGCTTTTCCGAATGTCCCGTGGGCGCTCCCCCTGAGCATGGACGACTTCCCGTACCCCCGGCGCTTTCACGCGGAATGGTTCTGGGAGAGTGGGTTCGACAAACACCCCATCCTTGAGCTGGAAAGCACGCGCGACTGGAACTTCCGAGCCATTTTCGGAGCATGGAACGCGATGAAGAACGGCGCGGAAAAAGATAAACACGCCAACGCAAAGCTGGAGTGGGTCGCCTACATCGGCGGCACCCGCGAATCACGTCAGCTCCTCGGTGATGTCATTCTCAACCGAGATGACATCGTGGAAAAAAAGGCGTTCCCCGACGGAACCGTCCCCACCACTTGGGACATCGATCTTCACTATCCCAAGGAGCAATACGCCGCAAAGTTCTCCACCGATCCCTTCATCTCGAAAGCGGTCTTTGACCGTTCCGTCGACCGTCAGCACGGCTACCCCGTGCCCTACCGCTGCTTCTATTCACGCAACATCGACAACCTCTTCATGGCCGGGCGTTGCGTGAGCGTCACCCACGAGGCTCTCGGAACCGTGCGCGTCATGAAAACCGGAGGCATGATTGGCGAGGTCGTCGGCAAAGCCGCATCGTTGTGCGTCAAGCATCAGGCAACCCCGCGCGGCGTCTACGAACGCTACCTGCCTGAGCTGTTGAGCCTCCTCAAACAGCCTGCCGCCGCCCGACGCAACGCTGTCTCCGAAGAACCCACGCTCCCAGCGGGATGGAAGCCTGTGCCGCCTGCGCAAGAAACTGCGCACAGTTCCGATGGAATCAAGATAGCGACTCTGCCGGGCCTCGTCCTCGACAACACCAACGCCACCTTCTCCGGCACTTGGGGACAAGGCGCGACCCATGAGCTGCTGCCCTTCGTCGGAAACAACTACGCCTACGCGCCCGGGAAGGACGGCAAGCACACGGCTACCTACACCTTCACGATTCCGAAAGCCGGAAAGTACGAAGTCCGAATGAGCTTCAGTCCCCACGAGAACCGCTCCCCCAATACTCCAGTCACCGTTCAGCACGCCACCGGCAATCAGGAGTTCGTCGTCAACCAACGTTCGAAACCCGCCCTGCCAAACAACTTCCACTCGCTCGGCGTGTTCGAGTTCGCTCCGGGAAAACCCGCGTCCGTCGTCATCGGAGGAAAACCGGCGTCCGGCAATCTTCACGCGGACGCCGTCCAACTGCTTCCGCAATAACCTGATGGCGACGATGTCCCTCACCCGCTTTTGCGGCGCTGAGGGAATCGTCGCAGGACGTCCCACTCACAAACGCCTCGCCCGTGCCTCCCGCCGCGAGACAGATGCTTCTCCAACTCTTCCGGGTCGCCACGCTCGTGGTGATTGCATGGATCATGCGGGAACACCACTTGCGGGTTGAGCGCGATGCGGACGCCCCGCTGAACCTTGCGGAAATCCGCGCCATTCTGCCGGAGGCCGCCGCACTGGAGCCGGAACGGTCCGATAAAAACGGATTCACCATTCTCGACTCCGCTCAAAAGCCGATTGGTTTGGCAATGCGAACATTGCCCGAGGCCGGCAAGATTGTCGGCTACCGAGGCTGGACGGATTGCCTCATCGTCCTCGACCCTGCGTTAAAGGTCATCGCCGTCAAAATCCGAGACAGTCAGGACACACGCGAACATGTCGGCGACATCCGAGAGGACCGCTCGTTCCTTCGCTCGTGGAAGGGCCGAACGTGGAACGAACTGCTCAAACTCGATCCGCGCGAAGCGGGCATCGACGGCGTCAGCGGAGCATCCATGACCAGCGAGGCGATCGTCGAAGGCATCCTCCGACGCATCCAGAGCACGCGCGACACCGCGCAATCCCGCGCCGCCAGAAGCACGCTGCGCTGGCGGCTTGCCGACACGCTGTTGGCCGTCATCACCGGTGCCGGTATCTGGCTCGCGTTCAGAGGCTCCCATGGGCGCCCTTGGTTGCGCCGCGCTTTCCAAGGTGTCGTTGTCTTGTACGTCGGCTTCCTCGGCGGACACCTCCTCTCGCTCTCCGTGCTCACCGGATGGATCCACGCCGGTATCCCATGGTCAACGGGGCCTGGTCTGGTGCTCCTCGCTGCGGCGGCGCTGATGGTTCCTGCGGTTTCGGGGAAACCCCTTTACTGCCAGCACCTATGCCCGCACGGCGTCCTTCAGGAATGGGTCCACCTTGCCGCAAAAGGGCGCTGGCGGATGGAGATCCCATCGCGCGCCGGACGCATCCTGCGAATCACCGCCCCCCTTCTGATTGCGCTTGGCACGGGGTGGGTCATCCTCCACGCGCCTTTTGAAATCGCTCACATCGAACCATTTGATGCCTACATGGTTCGCACGGCCGGTCTCGCCACCATCACCATCGCCGTGCTCGGCCTGATCGCCAGCGCCTTTGTGCCGATGGGATTTTGCCGGTACGCATGCCCCACCGGAGCCATCCTTAACTTCGTCCGAAACCGAGGCACCTCAGACCGATTCTCCATCCGCGATGCGTCCGCCCTTGGAATGATGGCTCTCGCCGCACTCCTGTCCCAGTTCCACAAGCCCATCCACGACTGGATTTTGTCAGGCCTATAACACCATCACTACGGCCCGCCGCAAAACTTCCGGTGCCCCAGAGGGGCACCTTACGACAGCCTCGGGCATCGCCCGAGGAAAAGGGGCAGGATACGTTGGCGCGAGGGAAACGGAACACCTATCCCAATCCTGCGCGAATCAAAAAGTCCCGTGGGGTTGTGACGAGCATCCTATAAACCTCTGTGCCGAGAAGCAGGCTGGAGTCTGCCCTGTCTAGCGTGAGAAAGGTCCCGCACTCGGCGGCAAGGGCTGAGATCAGAACCGGCTTGTCTTTTGACGCTGTGAGCAAAAGCGGCCTAGGCGTGGTGAGCGCGTTGGGCAGCCATTCGATTCTGCGCTGATAATCTTCCCATCGCCTGGTGGCTGAGGATGGAAATTTGGTGAGATTTTTTACTGTTTCGGCTCGGCAGTAGGCAGCTGAAACCAAGAACCAGCCCTGCTGGGCGGCGATTTCAAAAATTAAGCTCGAAAGGGATCGTTCCGAGCCGCAGGCCGAGATGATCACACTGCTGTCCAAAAACAGTCTCATGCCTTGCCGGACTTCTGCCAAAACGATTCAGAGTCGCGCTCATCCTCGGCGATCCACTGTTGCATCGTCTCGAGCGGAATGTCTCGCACAGGCATGGCCTCGGCAGGTTGAAGGAAAACGCCCCCGCCGCGCATCTCGACCAACATCATGGGATTTTCGGCAGACTCTAAGCCCAATGCTCTGCGAATCTCAGGTGGCAGGGTGATTGTTCCGCGTTTTGATACAGGTACTACCGTCATGCTGCAATGCTGCAACGCGCCAATGCTTCCGTCAACGGATTGGCTATTGTTGCGCCCTTTGCAGGGCTACCAGCGAGGAGTGTCCGCTTCTGAATCTGCAATCATGCTCGGTAGATCCACCTTCCAACGCAGGCTCTCCGTGCCGCTCCATCTCACCGGGAGGTGCCCGTCCCAACGCTTCCGCGATTCTCCGGACTGCGCCATTTCGGCCGGTTGGCAAAACTTTGTCCCGCAGAAAAACCAAGCCCCCCCACCGACACCGCACATAGAAAAAAACCTCAGCGTCATGCGCAAAACCTTGCTCGAAAGCTTTCACGAAAAGAAATTCGACCTCCTCGCCTCCCATGCACTGGACGATTCACCGCCACTTCAAAGGCAACCTTTACCTCGAACTCGGCTCCGGCCTTCACTCAGAGACCAAAGAGCCCCTCGTGCTCTACCGTTGCCTCTATCACAACGATCTCGGTGCAACCTGGCTTCGCCCCGCCCCGTCATTCCATGGCACGACTCCGGACGGAGCCCGCCGCTTTCAGCCTATCGGCACCTTGCAAGCGGTGCCGCCAGACTCGCTCGCGAGCCTTCCCGAAGACCTCCGCAGCGCCGAACAAGCGAGTCCCCACACAACGACCTTCGTCCTTCGCCTTCCCGACGGCATAGTCGTATCGAGCATCGTCACGCGCACGGAATCTCTCGACCGAACAAGGATTGTTGATCTGCAAACCCTCCCGAATCGCCGCAGACAAGGCCACGCCACAATCCTGCTTCGGGCGACCATGGGCCTCGTGCTGCACCAAGCCGGCGGGAGCGCTCCAGAACATCGATTTGTGAGCCGCTCCGCTGCACCGCACGCCCTGTTCGCAGCGTGCGGCTTTCACCCATCAACGCACGGAGAGCACGAATCCACCGGAATCTAATCGCGCCAACGGCGCGTCGACCGCTACCACCAACGCAGCACATTGAAAGAAAATGGCCATTTCTTTTCAATCACACGCGGACATTGAAAGCTTTCTTTCAATCTGCGAGCTTGATTGAAAGAAAATCGGCATTTTCTTTCAATCAGCAATGCGTCGCGGAATTACCGGTTATTTTCTTCCCATCACCTCCTCAGGGGAACAGGCCCGCGCCTTTGTGCCCGCACCGCTTCCTCCCGAGCCGCCTTTGGATGTTGCGGGCGCGCTCGGGGAACTGTTGGACGCTGCCTCTGTAGCGTTGGGACGCTTGGATGGGCTCTCACTTCTCCTGCCCGAACCGCGGTTGTTCCTCTACACCTACGTCCGCAAAGAGGCGGTGCTCTCTTCCCAAATCGAAGGTACCCAATCCTCCCTCTCCGACCTGTTACAGCATGAACTCGACAACACTCCGGCCGCGCTCGAAGCGGATGTCACCGAGGTGTCACGCTATGTGGCTGCCATGGAACTCGGGCTGGCCCGCCTCAAAGAAGGCACCCCCCTGAGCCTCCGGTTGCTGAGAGAAATCCATTCCTGCCTCCTTTCGCACGGACGCGGCAGTTCCAAAGAACCGGGCGAATTTCGGAGCACCCAAAACTGGATTGGGGGGGCCCGTCCCGGCAATGCCACGTTTGTGCCGCCGCCGCCAGATGCTCTATGGGAAACCATGGGCGCTTTGGAGAAGTTCCTGCACGATGAGCCGGTCAAGACCCGCCCTCTCGTGAAGGCCGCTCTCGCCCATGTCCAGTTTGAGACCATCCACCCTTTCCTCGACGGCAATGGACGCTTGGGCCGTTTACTGATCACCCTTCTGCTTTGCGCAGAGGGGATTCTTTCGCAACCACTGCTCTACCTTTCCTTGCACTTCAAGGAACACCGGTCCGAATACTATCGCCATTTGCAGGAGGTTCGAGAGACGGGCGACTGGGAGTCGTGGCTCGAGTTTTTCCTGCAAGGAGTCATCCGGACAGCTGAGTCCGCAACGAATACCGCTAGGCGTCTTCTGACACTGTTCCAGTCTGATCGCACCCGATTGCAGGGAGAGTCCGCAACCGTTTTGCGCCTGCATACGCTTCTTCAACAGAAGCCTGTCCTCTCCGCCTCCGTCGCAGCGCGGGAGTTGGGCGTCACCTCGCCGACGGCCACCAAAGCACTCCGTACGCTGGAGCAGCAAGGGATTGTCTCTGAAATCACCGGCAAGGGATATCGTCGGCTCTACGCCTATTCCCGCTATCTGGAAACCCTCAACGAGCCGTCTTTGCAGTAACCGTCTTTTTCAACCATCACGGAGAGAGATTCATCACCAAGGATGCCGACGTCATCCGTGTCGAGGGACCGATGTCACGTACCGAGCGAGATGCGAATTGAACAGGCATCCCACCACGCCCGCCTAGCCGCGCTTCCGCAAGCGCACTTCCACCTCGTTGCCCCGACTCGGCCCCGGCGTGCTCCTCCCCTCGCGGATAAACCGCTCCATCGTCTCCGTAAGCCGCTTCACCTCTTCCGGATGCTCCGCGTCCACACTCTGCTTCTCCCCCGCATCAGACTGCATGTCAAAAAGCTGCACACTCGGCAGCATCTTGCTGGCTTTCCCCGGACGCGGCTCGCTCCATCCGCCTGAGTCGCCGCAAAATGTGAGCTTCCACCGTCGGTCCCGAATCGCAAATGAACCGTTGATCGAATGATGCACCACCTCCTCACGAACGGCTTTCCGCCCCTCCAACAGCGGAAGAAAACTCACGCTGTCCTCGCCCGCATCCGCCGGCAATCGCTCCCCCGCAATGTCGGCCACCGTCGCCAACAAATCCGTCAAACACACCAACTCATCCACCACCGTTCCCGATTTTACACGTCCAGTCCAACGCACCAAGAACGGCACGCGATGGCCCCCATCGAAGATGTCCGCCTTGTGTCCCCGAAACTGCGCGCTCGGCTCGTGCCCCTGCTCCTGAAGACCTTTGATATCCGCCGCCGGCGAGCATCCATTATCACTCGTCACCACGAAGAGCGTGTCCTTCCCAAGACCCTGCGTATCAATCTCCTTGAGGATTCGTCCGATTCCATCATCCGTCTGCATCACAAAATCTGCGTAAGCCCCTAACCCGCTCTTCCCTCGCCACTCCTCGGACGGAACAATCGGGGTGTGCGGAGAGGCCAGAGGCACGTAGAGAAAAAACGGTTTTCCATCGCGAGAATCCGCAGCGCGTTCGCGGATGTAACGAACGGACTCTTCAACCAGTCGCGGCAAAACATCCCCTGCATCAAATCCTTTTGCAATCGGCCCAACCCTCGTCCGCCCACGATCACGTCCCAAATACATCGGAAAACTTCCGTCCCCCTCCGGCAACACCGAAACCCTTCGACCCTCGATAAAGGCATACGGAACCATGTCAAGCGAGGCACTGATTCCGAAAAATCGTTCGAATCCAACCGCTAATGGCCCCCCTGCCACCTCCGACGAGTAGTCCACACTCCGCACCTGACTCGCCTTCTCAATTCCTAAAGCAGTCACTCCTTCCGAGCCCGTAACTTTCCAATCCATTCCCAAATGCCACTTTCCAATCGCAGCAGTACGGTAGCCCTTCGTCTTCAAATACGACGCGACCGTCATACGCCCCGGCTCGATCAGACTCGGACTCAGCCCGCCCAACACCCCCGACTGCAACCGCGTCCGCCAGCAATAGCGCCCTGTCATAATTCCATACCGCGTCGGCGTGCAGACCGAGGAACCCGAATGCGCGTCCCGAAAAATCGCCCCTTCACGCCCGACGCGATCCATGTGAGGCGTCGGGATTTTTCCCGACCGATTCAGACAGCTCACGTCCCCGTACCCCAAATCATCGCACAAGATGTACACCACGTTCGGGAGTGCTGCCTGCGCCGTCGCACCAAACACCCAGCACACACCCAAAAGCCACAAGGTCACATTTCGTAAGGAACGCATAATCGGACTCTCCCCCGAAACATAAACAGGTTCAACATCATCCGCCGACTATGCGTCAGCGCGCTGCGTTAACAGCACAGCGCTGGTTCAGCAACCGCAACGCCGAGAAAGCCCAATCACGCCCGAAGCGTCTGGACCCCTTGCACTCGCATCGCAACCGTCACCGCGCTGCCCCAGCACCCTCATCTTTCGTCCCTGCAAAGCCCGGACCGCCCGCCCCGACATATCCGAAGCTCGCCCCCTCGCGATCTCGCGTGACCCAAAAGGAAAACAAGGATCCTTCCAACAGTTTGAAGCGGAACTGCACAGGCTTCCCAGCGACTGACCCCAGTTGCTCCAGTGGAACCCGCAGCCGCGTCGCGTCCCCCGACACCACCTTCGACACCTCAATGACCTTTCCCGCACTATCCAACATCTCCACCTGCAACGATCCGCGCAGGTTCACGAAGCAGTGAGTTCCGGAAAAACGCAACGGTCTCGTCAGCAACTCGCCCGGTCCATCCATGCTCGCGAAACCATCCCGTCTCAACGTCGCAAGTCCTATGCTCCCGCCCGTATACATGCCGTGTGTGCCACTCGGAGCGACCCCACTCGTCCCCATGTACGGAAAAATCAGTTCATCGCCCTTAACCACGAAGACGCCCGCAGCCCCGTGCAAATACCCGCGATCCCATGAGCCCTCCGTCCGCGACCCCGAAATAAATCCCGTCCGATCAGGCCGATCCCAATGGAAACCGTCCCGACTAAAACCCAACTCCAAGTCGACCAGCTTCGGGAACTTTCCGGCATCGCACACCTCGTTCTTCGGTCCCCGGTGAATGTAGTGCATTCCAACCATCAAGCTCTCGTAGGCCACTGCATTCAGACTATACAACTGCGGTGCGTCACTCGCCCCCGGATAACCACCCGATGGCTCCGGCAAATCCAACCGATCTGATGCGGTCCAAAACACGGAGCGATCCCACGCCGCCCCCTTCAAAAACTCATCGCTCTCATAGTAATACCGGCTGCGACCACGGACCGTTCCGCGCTTGATACTGAAGCACCACTTCTTTCGGAACGGGTTGAAAAAGAACGAACAGTAATCATCCGCTGCAAGAGTGGTGGTCACCGCATCGGACCACATTGTTCCATCAGATACATGCAGCGAATGATTGAACCCGTTGGGCCGCTGAGCTTTTGGCACATGCATCCAGCAAGTCAGATATTTGAGCCGCTCCGCCGGATTCGATGCATTTAAGTCGAGCCACACGCAGTTGTCCGATCCCCCCGTTGTCAGTCGCGCGCCCTGCCACTCCAACCCACTCGGAAGCAACTGATTGCCTTTACCCTTTCCGAGGTCAGGCCGGCTCCAGTGAACCATGTCCGGACTGGTGGCAACCGATAGCGCCCCGCGCCACCCCGCCACATGGAACAACTTGAAGAGCTTCTCTGCGGGATCGTAAAAAATGCCGCCCTGCCCAGTGAACACCGTCGCCTCTTCACCACGCTCGCCCTCAACCGACGGCGCCAACTCGGCGGGAGTCTCGGGCTTGAAGACGGGATTACCCTCGAACTTGCGCGCCTTGTGGAAGGTTCGTTTCAACGTGGTCTGCTCAACAAGAAAGTCGTCAACAAACAGTTGCCGCCCCACATCGATGGGAATGACCTTCGGCCGAAAGCCAGCCAACTGCGGCCCCACTCGCTCATCGCGTCCTTTCAAATAGGGAACCTCCATTGGCTCACCAGAACGTGAATCCCGAAATGGAGGTGGCCACGGCGACGGCAACTGAATCCCGTTGTACAACAGCTCCGGCTTCGAACCGGTGGCCTTATTCGCAAGCAGCCGAAGTGCTGCATCTGGCGAAGCCGCCTTGCCCGCAAGCACATCCGACTCGCGAAACCGTGCCATCAAAATCTCGGCGTCCGTGTGTCGGTTCCAGTCGTACAGTACATGAATCAACCCATCGGGGGACTCGAACCCGTCAGGATACGAGACACCAGCGCGCTCATCCAAAATCAACCCTCCCTTCCAGGTCGCTCCTTCATCGTCGGAAAGCCATGCGCTCATGTGACTCCGCACTTTGAGCCGCTCCGCAGGCGATCCGTTCTTCACCAACAAAATCCGTCCCGACTGCAATCGACGCAGAAAAAAGCGGGCATTCACATTTTGCACCGTGCGCGCAACCGCAGGCTCGCTCCAAGTCACCCCGCCGTCGCTCGAGAAACTCTCATAGGGCTGGCCCTTCGTCCGGGCCAGCATCCAGAGCCGACCATCACGCAACTCCACCGTCATGTGCTCGTCGAACTCCCAATCCGGAAAGCGCACGTTGCCCCGCTCTTTCCACTGCTTCCCCTCATCCGTCGAGACAAACACCCGTGCAGTTTTCTGATGCCAATCGGACACCGGTAGCAGCCAGTCTCCATTCTTCAGCACCGTTGGCTTATTGAGCGTGCATCCCTCCGCAAACATCACGGGCTCCGTCCACTCCGGCTCATTCGCGTCAGGCTGATCGCAGCGCATGTACCAGTTGGTAATGCGCTTCTGAGGGTCTCCCAACTGCTGATCAAAGAAGAGCCACAACCGCCCTTTCGGATCGGTCCAGAGGTTTCCAACCAACGCTCCCGCAACTTTTTGCCCAGCGCTACTCCGAGCCCCCACCGCGACCCGTGGACGAGACCATGACGCGCCTCCATCATCGCTGGTCGCCAACAAAAAGTAACCGTCGGCGCGATCTCCGGTTCCGGTCCAACATCCCCAGATGCGTCCCTTCGGGGTACGGTCCATTCCGATAATCATCCCGCCGGGGCGCGCATCGTCCTGAAACGGCGCACCGGGATTGAGGAGGACCGAGGGATGCAGTCCATCCTCGTCACGAATCGCGACGCCCTCCGCCAGTACAAGCAAAACCATTTTGCTGAACTGAAACCGTTCACCGGTCTTCACCGCTTTTCGATAGAGGCTCACTCGGTTGATTTCACCAGAAAACAACTGCGCTTCAGGCACCTCCACGCGCTCAAAGCCAGCACGTTTCAACGCGGCCTCCTGACTCGCAGCCTTAGGACGCTCCGTGGGCGTCAGCGCGTAGAGCGTTCCGCGATGGCTCACGATCACATCCAACCGCTCGATGCTAGTCCGATGAAAGGGAAGTTCACGAACCACTGCGGGAACCTCATCCACCACATACTCGCGATCAGTGAACAGCTTCACGCCAGGCTTCAACACCGCCGGCCCAGCGGGCGGAGGCGCGGGCCACTCGATCCGCTTCAAGCCCGCCTGAGACTCAAACGCTCCAACGGACTCCAGTTTGCCGAACATGATTCGGTCAGTGGATCCACGGTGGTCGCTCTGCGTCACTGAAAGCCAAATGGTTCCCTCATGTTCGTGAAACGTTGGATACTGGAACGAGTGCGGCGTTTCGAAGCGATACTTCCGCTGCCAGGTTTTTCCATCCTTCGAGACGTCCACGTTAAACACACTTCTGCCGCAATCCCCAAAACGCGTGTTTTCCTGCCATCCCAGATAATACACGCCACCAAATTGATCAAAGGTGGGCTTTGAGTTTAAACCGTTTGGCACAAATGATTTTTCAACGCCTTCCGTCCACTTTTTCCCATCAAGGCTCGTGGTGAAATGGTAGTTGCCCGCATCGTTCCGGCAAATCGCCATCCACGTCCCATCGGGCAACCGATTCACCGAAGATTCGCTCAACGGCTGGGTCTGCGGCTCATTGTAGTGGCCGAGCACTTCAAACGTGGCGAAGTCATCTTGGAGCATCGCCAAGGCGTTCTGTTTCCCGGGAAAATTATTCAATGCAACGTAGCGTCGACCATCGAACTCCTTGAACGAATCAAAGATGTACAATCCCTGATTCACCGCAGATCGCTTGAACCCGTTCGCCGCAGCGTCGGCGTGAAAATGGCGAGGCTCCATATCAAACACTCCCGCAGCAGTTTTCAACTTGGCTCGGTGAATGGCCGGTTCAAACCTCTGCGTGCGAAGGTCGAAGTCGCGGTACCACGTGACTGCCTGTTCTTGGGTCGGCTGACTGCAAAAATAGGTGCGCAGGGTGTGTTCGTCCTTGCGGATGATTCGGGGCACAAACACCTGCGCGGCGGGGAGCGTTTCGTTGGCGAACGCCTCACCCGCCTTCGCCAGTACATGCGTTTTTTCAACCCGCAGCGACTGAAGGTTCACCACACTTAAAACGCAGTACATCGCTGCACCAGCCCCATGACCCGGCGCCACATCGTTATCGTGCTCCACGATGTAGGCGCGGTCTCCCACGCAGACAAACTCGGCATCGTGCGCGCCTTTCGCGTGGGCTGGCGTGACGCGAACCAAACGCTGCATCACGCGGTCACCGGCAACTGCTGGATCCCACTGCTTCGGCACCACGGTCTGGAGTACGGGACCAGCCGCCCGACCAGTGAGCACAAAGCCGGCGATGATGACGAAGAACAGGTGACGGAAGCGTGGGTGCATGAGCGTATTTTTTGGAGGACGTTGAAACGCCGCGCGGTGAAAGCGGCGTTCCGCCGTGCTGTCTCAGCAGACTTGCTGCCGCCGACGGTGTGGTCTTCGAATGAACCCATACATGCTCTCCAACGCCGGATGAGTGCGCGGACCACGCAGCTTTTTGAGCTTTGGATTGCGTTTTGACTGGAGCAATCCGGCAGTTGGCCGATTCTATCGCGTTTGATGCGCGCGATTCTTGCCCTCGAAGACGGACGAACCTTTCACGGTCAATCTTTCGGAGCCACTGGCTCCGCCCTCGGTGAAGTTTGCTTCAACACCTCCATGACCGGCTATCAGGAGGTTCTGACCGATCCTTCGTACCGAGGCCAGATCGTCACCATGACGTATCCCGAAATCGGGAACTACGGGATTAACTTCCTCGACGACGAAAGCGAGACCCCGCACGTGCGTGGTTTCGTGGTGGAGCAGGTCAGCCCTGTGGCGAGCAACTGGCGCTGTAAAGAAACCCTCGATGCCTACCTGAAGCGCTGGAACATTCCGGGCATTCAGGGGATCGACACGCGGGCGCTCACGAAGCACCTGCGCGACAAAGGCGCGATGCGCGGAGTTGTTTCGACCGAGTTTGGTACGGAAGCCGAAGCGGTCCGAGCAGCGAGCGAGGGAACTGGCGTGGCGGGGCAAGATTTCGTTCGCGAAGTGACACCGAAGGCCGCGTATGACTGGGACCCCAAGGGCAGTGATTCAAGGCTTTGGACGACGTCACGGCAACTTCCCGGCGTAGAAACGGATGACGCCTTGAACGAGAGTTTCTTCAAGCTTCAGCCCGTGAAGCACCACATCGTTGCGTACGATTTTGGCATGAAGCGCAATATTTTGCGGCGTCTCCGGCAGGAGGGATTCGCGGTACGCGTGGTTCCGGCGGACACCTCGGCGGAAGACATCCTTGCCCTGAAACCGGACGGCGTCTTTTTGTCCAACGGGCCGGGAGACCCCGCGGCGTTGACGTACGTGCACCGGATTATCCGCGAGTTGATTGGTAAGAAGCCGATTTTTGGAATTTGCCTCGGCCATCAGATGCTCGGATACGCATCCGGCGGGAAGACCTTCAAGCTGAAGTTTGGACACCGCGGCGGCAACCAACCGGTCAAGGATTTGAAGACAGGCAAAGTTTCGATCACTTCGCAGAACCACGGCTTCGCGGTTGACCCGGATTCGCTACCGTCCGAGATGGAAGTCTCCCACATCAACCTGAACGATGGCACCGTAGAAGGTCTCAGGCACCGTTCAGAACCCGTGTTTAGCGTCCAGTACCACCCCGAAGCCGCCCCCGGCCCGAACGACGCCTCCTACCTGTTCCAAGAGTTCTCAGCCCTCATCAGTAACGGCAGGTAAGAGCCTCTCCGGTGTGATTTCATCACGCAGCGCCAAGTGTTTCATCGGGAGCGCTCTTCCAGCACCCTGACAGCGCTTCGGTTAGCAGTTTCGACGGCTAAAGAAATCTTCTGAGCAGAGTAAAAAGAACCAATCGGCCATTCTAAAAGCCCCGCTTTGCGAGGATTAGCGAAAAACTGGCGGCGGGTCTCAATCGCGCGACGGAACAGGCGCCGTTTTAAACGTAATCAAGAAGCGAGAGCTTCATGATTTGCGCACCAGACTGAACTGCCGCTTGATAGGCAGTCTGAGTCTGGGAAAGCTTCACCATCGACTGAGCAAGATCTGCGTCCACTTCGCGAGAGACAAGCTGCTCTACATCCCCAAATCGAGAGTCGTTCTGCTGTTTCAACGCCTCGAGCCGAGTTTGAACCGCACCGTTCTGTGAAATCGCATTCACAATATCGTCTTCGGAGCTAATCAAGGCGGTTCGCGCCGAAGCAATCCCCGACGAGCTGTTACTCTCCATCGCATCCCGAAGTGCAATCAGGTTGTTGATGAATGTCGCCAGTTGACTGTTCTCCGCCTGTGAGGTTCCCGCAGAGATTTCCAAGGTGTCGGAAACCCGGACCTTCGTCATGTCGCCACCCGTGTTGTCAAACGTCACTGCGGTCGGCTTCGCGGCCGTTCCCGCTGCCGTAAAACTCGACGCATCGGTCTTCTGACCACTGAAAATGTAGTCGCTATTGAACTTCGTATTCACTTGCTCAATCGCCGATTTGATCATCTCGTTCAACTCCGTCGCGTAAGCCTTCCGCTCGGCCTCAGAGGCGATTCCACTCGCCGACGCAGCCAGCTCACCGGAACGATCCGAGAGGGCCTTCATCCGACTCAGGGAAGCAAAACTGGCTTGGGCAAGCCCCGTGAGCTTGTCCACGTTCTGCGAATACTGCTGCAATGCCATCTTCTCAGATCGCAACCGCATGACGCGCACCGCCGCTTGCGGGTTATCACTCGCACTCGAAATCTTTTGCCCTGTGGCAATCTCGTCATTCAGTACATTTTGCCTGAGCTTCAGTCGATTCAAACGCTGAATGACACCCGTGGAAATGGTTACGTTCGGTACTCTCATGCGCGCAATCAGTTAAAAACTCACTCAGCGAACCATTCGGTTAATCAGGGTATCAAGCAACTCGTCCACCACGGAAATGACACGCGCATTCGCCTGATAAGCCCGTTGAAACTTCATCAAATCTGCCGTCTCCTCGTCCAGCGACACGCTACTCACCGCATCGCGCTGCGTGGTTAACGCCGTCTTAATCACCGTCGACTCCTCAAGCCTCGTATTCACGCCCTGTAAAACCTGCCCAATCTGGCCCACCGTATTCCGCGTGTAATCACCCAGCGTCAAGTTTCCCAGTCCACCGACCGTCGAGGTCCGTAGACCCGCAATCCCCGTCAAATAGTCATTACCCCCAGCGAGGGACTGAGAAGACGTCTTCAAGGTGCTCGAATCAACGCCAGAGTTCAGCGCAATCAACTGGCCCGCAGCCAGACCGCTCGTCGAGAAAAACTCCTGCGGAGGGATGCTCGCAGAATCATACTTTGCATTCACCTCAGCCGCTAAACTCGCCGCTATCAACTGAACTCGCGTTCTCGCCTCCTCAATTGCCCCCTTCATGGCAACCAATCTTCCCTGAACGCTGCCTCCCGCTGAATCAATCTCCTGAGACAAATCCTGGGTGCTCGTGACGACCGAGGCGACGGAGTCATACTTTAAGTCGCCCAATTTCTGTCCGTAATCCACAAAGTTTACCCCGCCAATCCGAACCTCTATCTGGCCATACCCATTCGGAATCAACGCCGTCTCAATCTTCAAAATCCCAGACAGCGCCTCGAGCTTTCCCTGCCGCCGATCGATTAAATCCGAAGCCGATCCCGAATCCCGAATGTTCGCATCCGCAATCTCCGAGTTCAGTCGGGCAATGTCGCTCAGAAGAACATTCGCCTTGTTGAGATCCGCTTCAATCTGCGTCGCCAAATCAGACTGAACGGTCGCCAGTCGTGAGTCCGCGTTGTTAATCCGGTCGGCGAGTATCTGCGCTTTCTGGAGCGCAACATTTCGAGCCGGGATATCCCTCGGCGAAACTGCCAAGGCATCAAATGCGTTAAAAAACTCGTCCAACGCCGCACCAATACCGCTTGTGGACTTGGTCACATCCTGAACCGATGCAGGATCCGTCGAACGATCAATCCGATCGCCCATCGCCAACTCCGCATTCGTGAGCGCATCCGACTGGGCTTGCAACGATGCCTCATCGGCAATCTGACGAACCACCTGCTTGTCGAGGAACGCATCCCGCATCTGCTCGACCGTCAAAACCTCAACTCCCGTTCCCTCAGGCCCCTGCGCCGTGGGAACAAATGCGCGATCCCCCATGATCACACGCTGACGCGCATGCTCAGGATTGTTCACATTCGCAATGTTCCGACTCGTCACTTGAATGGCGGCTTGATGCGCCATTAAGGCCTTCGAGGCGAGCGAGAGATTTCCGAAAAGTCCTGGCATATTTATCCTTCCATGGATGGTGAGTCATTCATCTGACACACCTCCCCATTCGTGAAGCAATCAGAAGGCCAGTTCAGTGAAAAAGATCACCAAGGCCATCTCACAGCTTGCCATCCAAATGGGTCCCCCGAATCGGTTGACCGTGATTCATCCGACCGTTTTCACCGTACATTCGGCTCACCGAGGTGGGCTCCACCGCCCGCAAAATCTCCTGAATCACCTCAATCGAACGCGCCAGCAGGACTTGGTTCTGACTCGCCTTGCGCCTGACCTCTCGTCCAAGCCTAACGTTTTCATCAATCAACCGCCCCACTTCCGGACGCACCCCTGCGGGAAAAGCTCGGACCAGCACAGAAATCGGAGTGCTCGGAGGAGCCTTCAAACCGCGGGCCACCCGCTCCAGCACACCATCCCTCCTCACCCTCGCTTGGCGCAGTCCAGTCACTCGCTTCTCGACCTCCTGAACCGATGAAACAACACGGGCAGGCTTCCGGTGAACAATCGCGTCTTGCTGGTCCGCAAACGCGGCAACCAACGCCCTCATCTCGACCAGCTCAGCATTCATCGCCCCGAGCAACTCTCGGAGCAAGAGCATCAGAGGGGAAACCGCTCCCCGATCCGATGCAGAGCGTGAGCCTACACTAGAACGGGGGGTGGCCATGATCCTGTTTCAACAAAATCTGACCAGCAGCCATCTCCACTCACTCCTTCGTGACATCTCCCCCGCCCGACCCCGACTCGACATCGACGGCAGCTCTGGAACGCTTAAATGCACCCACCGCCGCCTCAACCTCGACCGACGACAACTGCACGCCCGACCGCGGATCAACGCGTGGTCCAATCGAACAGCGCTCGGTCAACTGACTCTCGATGACCCGAGCCAATCCAAGACCGCCCCCCTTCGAAATACCATCCGCCAACGCGTCGGTGATCATGTAACCGTAAACATGCCCGCCCGCCCCTTTGCTAAACACCTTCCCAAGCGACTCATCGAGCAACTGTCTCAACATAATCGCTTCAAACTGACGCGCCGCCTCGCCCGATGAAACCTTGCCGTCCACGCTCTTCAACCCGCCCATGGCAACCTGAGCCTCAATGCCCATTCCCGAATCAAGGTGTCCAACTGGTTGGATTTCCATACGCAACGTGTCCTTCCAATCAAAACTTAGTTAAGAATCAATTCTGCCTGTAATGCTCCAGCACGCTTCATCGTCTGGAAAATCGCCATCATATCGCGAGTCGTCAACCCCAAGGCATTCAGAGCGTTTGCCACATCCTGAATCGTCGGCTTCACCGCAGAATCTTCCGGCCCCGCAATCACCCCGAAACTTGCCTTCGCCTCGTTGGCTGTTGCATTCGTCGAACGCGTCACCGCCGTCTGACCAACCCTTGCACCCAATCCCGGCTGGCTCACCGCCTGCGTACTCGCAACGGTAATCGTCAAGGAGCCATGGCTGATCGCCAGAGTCGATACTCGAACGTTGGACGTCGCAATAATCGTCCCCGTCCGTTCGTTAATCACCACGCGAGCTGGAACATCAGGCTCCACCTCAATCGCCCCCAACGACGCAATGAAGTTCACCTCGTACCCCACGTAATCCTCCGGCACGCAAACGTTCACCGTCGCCGAATCACGCGCCAACGCGCTCTGCGGAAAAACCTGATTAATCGCCTGCGCCATCCGCGCCGCCGAAGCGAAGTCGGGATTCAACAAAATCAACTCAACCGAGCGATCTCGCACAAAGGTGGACGGAATCTCACGCTCAACCAGAGCTCCGCCAGTGATCATGCCCGTTGTGGGATGGTTTTTCTGAACCGTCGCCCCCCCTGGCCCCCCCTCCCCACCAATGAATCCCCCAATCGCAACAGCCCCCTGAGCGACCGCATAGACGGTGTCGTCCGCCCCAACGAGCGGCGTCTGCAAAAGAACGCCACCTGAAATGGTCTTCGCATCCCCAATCGACGCCACGGTGACATCCAAACGCGTCCCCACGCGCGAGAAGGCAGGGATATCCGCCGTGACCATCACCGCCGCAACGTTGTCCGACTTGATTACCTGCGGAGGAATCACCACGCCGAACTTCTGCAGTGCGTTGGCAATGGTTTGAACCGTAAACGCCAACTTGGAATCACCTCGATTCGCAAGACCGACCACCAACCCGTATCCGACCAACTGGTTGTCCCGCCCCCCATTCACCAACGTGATGTCCTTCACTCGGGCTGCTTCCACGCGTGGCATCAGCAACATCCCAAAGACCAAGGCACCTAAAAGGGCAAAAACTCGTTTCATACGCTGTTTCGTTATTCACCAACCACCCCGACACGAACCAAAAAGTCTATCGGTCAATAAGGACGAATTTTGTCATCCAATCGACTTAACCAACCGCGCTTCTGCGCATCCGAGAGCTGCCCCTCAGCCAGCACATCAACCCGAACGTCGGCAACCTGATCGGTTTTGATTGTGTTCTGAAAAGTGATATCGAAAGGCCTAATAATGCCGCGGACCGAAGCAAACTGCTTCTCTTGAGCAAAAGAAATCTGCTTCAACCCCTCAATCACCAAATTCCCGTTCGGCAAGACGTCAATGACTTGAACCGCCATCCGCGACTGCAAAACCTGCCGGTTCTGTTGCAAAATCTGATTGTTACGGTTGCTCGTGTCTTGGTTCGGAGCGAAACCGCCTGACAACATCGCATTTGTCTGCGCGCTGCTTCCAAGACCGAAACGCTGCGCCAGACTCTTACCGTCCTTGATTTTCGTATCCGAGCCAGTCGCATCCCGAGCCACACCCGTCACCAAGCCGCGCACCAAATTGGAAAGAAACCCATTTTCCACTGTTTTGCGCTCCGTCTGCAGGTTCAAAAGATTCTCCTGAACCGTCGTCTCATCAACGACGATGGTCACAATATCTCCAAGCCGCCGCGCGCGACGATCCGCAAACATCCCCTTCTCGTCGGTAATCGGCTCTCTCCACAGAGAACCAGCCATCAAACCAACCTCCAATCCGACGCCCACCACCAATAAAAAGACCGAAAGAATCCGCGCAAAACACGGGCTCATTGCCTCGAGTCGTGATGTTTGATTCTGCCTCATACGCGTTGGAAAGCCATTTCAATGCCGAACGAATGGGAAAGTCAGAACAACTTCACTGACACCTGCCCCTCACCAATTACCTCACCAAAAAAGTCTTTCCGGCTATCCAGATTCCTCAACTTAACCGTAATCCCCGCCGCTCCTCCCTCAAGCGCCATCGCTTTCATGCGGAGACTCAACGAGCCTTGCGAAACTAAGACATCCACCATCTGTCCTTTCTTCACTAACTCTTTTTCTACAATATCTCTGCGAGTGAGAACCTTCCCCGCCGGAATCGGCATCGCCAACTCATACCCCGTTAGCTTGAAGCTCGCAGGCAGAGGAACCGCGCGCTCCTTGAGAACGTCAATCCGCTTCGACTCCACGGCATTGTCCTCCACCACCTGCCCTCGCTCCATTCGCTGCTGCGCGACCCACACGTCCTGAAAAAGCTCCACGCGCGCCTGAATCGGCCACTCGCCCATCACCAACCCCCCACTAATCACTCGAATATAAAACGCCATCATCGAGGTCAATCCACCCCCTTGAAGATTGAACGCCTCCACAAAGTGCCCTCCCGAAGGAATGTTCAAGGGCACCCATTCTTTAATCACTTTAACCCGCACCTCCCCCTCACGCACCCCCATCCTCACCCCGAGATCTTTCGCAATCGCCAGTTCCAGCAAATCGCCCGTCAAAACCATCGGACCATCCGTGCTCGAAACGGCAGTTGCAGGGACACTGGAAGATCCCGCCTGCTCTCCAACTTGCGGCGCTTTGCCCCCAGCTTTCACTCCAGGTTTCCCGTCAGGCTTCACCAACCCCAAAAGCTCCCGAGCCCTCCTCGCCACATCATCCGCTCCACCTATGCTCTTGGGGGCAGGAGCAACCCGATTGGAACTAGCCTCCAACTCCCTCTTTTCAGCAACTCCCCCTCCCCCAGGAGGCTTAACCGGTTCCAACAGCTTGGAAAAGCTGTCCTCGCCAAATCCGGACGCTCCCAGCCCGAGAGTGCCGATAAAAATGAAGAATCTGAACCTAGATAAATACATCCCGAAATCTTGGTGCCAACACAAACTCCAAGCGCTCAAACCCGCCTCGTCACAGAATCACTCACAACCGTCAGCGGGCACGACTAAGTCAAACGGCCACACCGAGAGAAGGACCCGCCCCCCAATCGGATCAGCCCAACGGTTCAGTTACCTCTCACTGGCGGCCCTAGCGCTTGAGTTGCGCAACTTGACCAAGCATCTCGTCCGAGGTCGTGATTGACTTCGAGTTCAACTCGTAAGCGCGCTGAGCCTGAATCATGTTCACCATCTCCTCAACGATGTTCACATTCGAAGTCTCCAAGTACCCCTGAATCATGGTTCCAAATCCTTGCAAGCCAGGACGACCCAACTCAAACGGACCGCTCGCAATGGTGTCTTCGTACAAGTTGCCACCCACTGCTCGCAATCCGCTCGGATTCGGGAACCGAGCCAACTGAGCCTGAAACTGAACCACCCCGTTTGGACCG
>JBIIXW010000174.1:0-5718 GCA_044347165.1 Chthoniobacteraceae bacterium | reverse complement strand
GCGGCCGCGGTGTTTGATGTTGGATGAACCGTCTTTGGGGATTGCACCGATTTTGGTGCGTCAGATTTTCGAAAAGATTCGAGAGATTAATCGTGAGTTGGGGTTGACGGTTTTGTTGGTGGAACAAAACGCGAACTTGGCGTTGGAGGTTTCCCACCGGGGCTACGTTTTGGAGACGGGGCGTGTGATGTTGAGTGGGGAGGCGGCGGTGTTGCGGGCGGATGAACGGGTGCGCGAGGCGTACTTGGGGGCGTAGGTTGGTTTTGAGCGGGGCGGGGTCCTGTGGTA
The DNA here is from genome assembly GCA_044347165.1 of Chthoniobacteraceae bacterium. Taxonomy (GTDB): domain Bacteria; phylum Verrucomicrobiota; class Verrucomicrobiia; order Chthoniobacterales; family Chthoniobacteraceae; genus JBEEPE01. The sequence continues at coordinate 5,430 of JBIIXW010000174.1, read as the reverse complement.
CGGTGGTCGGTATGAGTGACAGCAAATCGTCTGTGTTGCGATGGGCGTTGGTGTGCGTTGTTGTTTTTTTGGGTGGGGCTGCTGGGGCGTCGGAGACGGCGTATGCGGCGGTTCGCGCGGCGTTGCCGTCGGCGGGTTCGGGAGCGATGGATCGGCTGTTGGATGTGCGGGGGAATGACGGCGCGCCGATGCCGCGGTCATGGCGGGTGACGTTTGGGGCGGGTGGGGTGCTGAAAGAGGCGACGGTGTTTGAGGTGCGGGACGGGAAGGTGGTTCAGCGGATGGCGGTTGCGGCGGGCGTTTCAACGCGTCCGATTGATTTGACGCGGATTCAGGTGGATAGCGACAACCTGTTTGAGATGGTGAATCACGAGGCGGTGGTCGCTCGGGTTGCGTTCGACAGGGTGGATTACGTTTTGTCGGCAGAGGGGCAGGCGCCGGGGTTTGCTGCGGTGTGGTATGCGGAGTTGCGCGACAGTAAGAGCGGTTGGGTGGGTTCCTTGCGTGTGGCTTCTGAGTCGAGGGCGGTTTTAGCGCGTAATTTTTCTGAGAAGGCGATTGCGTTGAGTAATCAGGGGGAACGGTGGTCGAAGCCGGGTGAGCCTTTTAAGGGTGGGGCGCGGTTTATTCCTGATGCGGCGCATCGTGCGACGAAGTGGGGCGAGCGGTTTGGAGTAAAGATGAAGAACTGGTGGCAGGGACACGGGTGGCAGGATGATTGGAAGAAAGAGGATCGTTGAGCCGAGGGGGGGCAGACGGAGCGGGGTTGGGTGCGGTCTGAAAAGCGGCGACCTTTTGTTGGGATTACGCGAGGATGTTCGGATGAGCGACGAGATCATTGAGTTAGGGCATCCCGGGGAAATTATCGTGCGGGTGACGAGTTATGGCTGCACGGTGATGTCCTTGAGCGTGCCGGATCGGCAGGGGCGTATGGGGGATGTGGTCTTGGGTTTTGATACGGTGGAAGAGTATCGGAGGCACACGTCCTTTTTTGGATGTGTGACAGGAAGGTTTGCGAATCGGATTGCGGGGGGGCGCGTGCCGTTGGATGGGGAGATTTATTCGTTGCCCATCAATAATTTCCCTGGGGAGAAGGGGTGCCATTTACACGGTGGAAATGCGGGGTTTAACGCGAAGGGCTGGGAGGTTGTGCGTGTTGTTGAGGGCGGTGATTTGCCGGGTGTGGTGTTTCGGCGCAGGAGTCCGGATGGAGAGGAGGGCTATCCCGGGAATCTGGATTGCGAGGTGGAGTATCGCGTGGGGCGCGATCGGAGTTTGAGGATGGATTATCGGGCGGTTACGGATCGCCCAACGGTGCTTAACTTGACGAATCACAGCTATTTTCAGTTGGCAGGAGAGGGGTGTGGCTTGGTTTCTGACCACGAGTTGCGGATTGATTCCGAGGCCTATATTCCGGTGGATGAGGGCTTGATTCCGACGGGAGCGTGCGGGGCCGTGGGGGGGACGGTGTTTGATTTCCGAAGGTTTCGGAGGATGGGTGAGGGGATGGATTCCAGCGACGAGCAGGTGAGGCTGGGACGTGGGTACGACTTTACGTGGGTGTTGAATCCGGCCCGGCGCGGTGCGGCTTCGGTCTGGGTGAGGGAACCGGTGTCTGGTCGGACGATGGAGGTCGCGACGACGGAGCCAGGGGTGCAGTTTTATTCAGGTAACTTTTTGGACGGGAGTTGGAGTGGCAAATCGGGGAAGGCGTACAAATCCCGTCACGGGTTCTGTTTGGAGACGCAGCATTTTCCGGATTCGCCGAACCGTCCGTCCTTTCCGAGCACGGTGTTGAGGCCGGGCGAGGAGTTTCGGAGCACGACGGTGTACAGATTTGGAACGTATTGAGGCTCACCTCCCGAACGAAGGTTTTACCGGATTTGTTTGCTTTAACGACTCCGCTGCCAGGGATTCCATCTTCTTTTTCACCGACGGGCGTTGCTCAAGGGAGTAATGGTAAATGCGGGAGATTGAGGGTGTTGACCCTTTTGACGTATAGATCACCAAAGTGCCTCCGTGAGTGTCCTCATGGATAAGGCTTCCGGATCCGTTTTTTTGGGGACGGTCTGTGAAGGTGCCGTAGCGCTTGGACAAATTGTCCATGACCTCGGCGAAAAGAGGGGCCGCCTGTGCGGAGGGTTCGATTTGGACGGCGTAGAACCGGTTGTCGATGAACCAGGCTGTGTATCGGCCTTGAGGCGTGTCGTAGCTCCAGTAGTCGAGATCGGGAGCAAGGGGAATCCCGGTTTCTGCTACGAACCCAGACAATCGGTTTGGTTGGCCGGCGAAGTGCGCTGTTGCCCTTTCAATCCCCATCAAGTCAATCGGGGACGTGGCGACCTGTTGTGATTGTAACTCCAGAAGAGCTTTCCATCGATCGGCTTTGACGGGGTTTGCAATGAGTTCGCGGGAAATGTGATTTCCGTAGAGGATTCCAATGTCGGCTGTGGCGCGGCTTGTGAGAAAAGGCTGGTCGGCGTCGTGCCGAAGGAGTGGCGTTAGAGCGCGGCTTGCATCTTCGAAGGAGCAGCCCCATTTCGCAGAACGAAATCCGGAGTGTCCTTTGACGGTTTTCGCTTTTTTGTCGAGAGCCTGAGTGATTCTTCGGGCGAGAAACTGCCGGCACTCTTTTTGGATGAGAAGAATTCGGTCGGTGTGTTTGGCTCGGTGTGAATGAGCGGGTTCGACCGCGATGAATGTTACCTTTGCTTTTGGGGGAATGGTTCGTTCGAGATCGAGACGCACGAAAGTTCCGAGCATTTGGGCTCCTTGCGGGCCGTCGATTTGCTCGATGGAATCGTTGCTGAGTGCGAGGTCCCAGAACTTGATGGTCTCCATGCTGTTGGGAGTGCCATCAAGCATGAGCGGGCGGTATCTCCATCCGAAGTTCGTTTTTTCAACACCCGCCAGTCCTCCTCCGTAGCCATTCGCGTAGATTCCCTCGGTTGTCCAAATTTCAAACCGGTCGTCGTCTTCAGTGATGCATGCCAGTACCTTTTCGCCTTTGGAGGCCTTCGCCTTCGTCAGAATCTGGTTCACGTCAGCAAACTCTCGCTCGCTCATGCTTTGTGCGGGGACGCTGATTCCGGGAGCGAACCGGACCGTTGACTGACGGTCTGGCAAGAGTCCCTGTCCCATGAGGTTGAGCAGCTTTGCCTGCCAAAGCAGGGAATCTTCAGGGTCGGCGAAAAGGCCGTTCTTCATCGAATCGACGATTCCCAGTCCTTCCTTGGAGGGGCGAACTTCTCCAACCGCCGTGTTCCATTGCTGGTTAAAGCCGATAATCCAATCCGTCGCAAGGGTGTCGATTGGTTGAAAAAGTGCCAATCCAGCGAGGATAACCTGAAGGGTGCTCTTGGTTGTGCACTTGCGTCGCTGGCGGCGATCGGTTGTTGGGGTTGGGTTGGTTGGCTTCATGTAAGGTGCTTTGGCTATCCATGTTGATAGCTTTTTGAATCTTCCTCTGGATGTGGGGGGAGCGATGGATTTGGATGGTGCGGAGTCACTTTGGCGGTTGGGCTGGCGGTGAGCGATTCATCTCTCGTTTCTGCGTGGGAAGGTGGGAGATTGCTGCGCCTTTTCGACTTGGTTGGATGCTCATGGTTTGGGCGAGGGCTGCATTGACGGAGTGCGCGGGCTCGGGGAAAGTTGGGGTTCATCTATGAAAAAATCCCCCGATAGTTCCTCTTTGTTGGCGCGTCGTGATTTCGTGAAAACGACGGGCGCGGTGGCTGGAGTCTCTGCCTTGGCAGGCGTTCGATTGCCGCATGTGTTTGCGGCGGGCAGTGATCAGATTCAGGTTGCGTTGGTTGGTTGCGGTGGGCGTGGAACTGGAGCTGCGCGCAATGCGTTGAGCCAGAAGGGCTCGCCGAAGCTGGTTGCGATGGCGGATGTGTTTCAGCACAAGTTGAACAACAGCTACAACTCGTTGAGTAATGCGTTCAAGGATCAGGTGGATGTGCCGGACAACCGCAAGTTCATCGGCTTCGATGGTTACAAGAACGCGATGGATTGCTTGAAGCCCGGGGACATTGCGATTTTCACGACGCCTTTGGCGTTTCGTTGGGTGCACTTCAAGTATGCCATTGAGAAGGGCTTGAACGTTTTCATGGAAAAGCCGGTGACGGCGGATGGTCCGACATCGAAGCGGATGCTCGAGCTGGCGAAGCAGGCATCGGCGAAGAACCTGAAGGTGGGGGTGGGATTGATGAGTCGTCACAGCCATTCGTTGCAGGAGTTGCGCAAGCGGATTTTGGACGGGGAAATCGGCGATGTGAACATGCTGCGCGGATATCGGATGCAGGGAACCATCGGGTCGGTCTTCTCGGAAAAATGGCCGGGCGAGCCGAACGAGTTGTTGTGGCAGATTTCGCGTTTCCACAGCTTCTTGTGGGCGAGTGGTGGAGGGTTTAGCGACTTCTATATTCACCACATCGATCATCTTTGCTGGATTAAGAATGCTTGGCCGGTGAAGGCGCACGGCGTGGGCGGGCGTACGTTCCGCAACTCACCAAACGGCGGGGTTTATGTGGACCAGAACCTTGATTCTTACGCGGTGGAGTACACGTTCGCGGATGGAGCGAAGATGTTCATGGATGGGCGCTGCATGAATGGAGCGTTACCGATTTATTCGAGCTACGCGCATGGGAGCAAGGGGATGGCGATTTGCTCGAAGGCGGGAGACTGTGGGCGCCCCTCCAGCCTGTACAAGGGACAGAATGCAGATAAGGAGAACTTGATTTGGACGTCTGACTCTAAGGCTCCGGATGATCCTTACTTCAATGAGTGGGAGGATTTGCTGGACGCAATTCGCAACGACAAGCCTTACAACGAAGCGGAGAATGGTGTGATGGCGAGCGTGGTGACCTCGATGGGGCGCTATGCAACGCACACGGGTCGTGAGATTACGCTCGAGGAGATGCTGAACCATCCGCATGAGTTTGCGCCGGATGTGGACAAGTTGACGATGGATTCACCGGCGCCGGTGCGCGCTGATGCGAATGGTCTGTATCCGGTGCCGGAGCCTGGCCGGAAGACGGATCGCGAGTACTAAGCATTAGAGGCTTAGGGAGTTTTAGGAGGCGCTTGGGTGAAAATCTGGGCGCCTCTTTGTTTTCTAGAGATGGGTCTTATGGGGCGTATGGGACCTATGGGTCGTGTGGCGGGGTGGGTGGGGCGGCTTGGGACGATGGCTCAGGAGGGGGATCGGGTGGAGGGTAACGGCGATGGGGAACTAGCGATTGATACCGAGTCCGGGCTCTTTCAGGGGGACGCTCCACAGCTTTCCGCCGGCGGTGATGAACAGCGTTTTTAGGTCGGGTCCACCGAAGGCGCAGTTGGTGACTTCGTCGTCTGGGATGGGGATGAAATCGACGAGGCGGCCGGAGGAAGAGAGGACGTAGACGCCTCCAGGGTAGGGTTTTGACG
>JBIIXW010000173.1:0-5729 GCA_044347165.1 Chthoniobacteraceae bacterium | reverse complement strand
GAAAATATCGAACGGGTCCCCCCCAGCACCCCCACGCGGCATCCCCCCCCCCTGAGCAAACGCGTTGTGACCAAACCGGTCGTACGCCGCCCGCTTCTCGGCATCCGACAACACCTCGTACGCCTCGCCTAACTCCTTAAACTTCTCCTCCGCAGACGCATCCCCCGGGTTTTTATCCGGATGATACTGCACCGCCAACTTGCGGTACGCCTTCTTCAACTCCTCCGCCGAAGCCCCCTTGGCCACTCCCAACACCTCGTAATAGTCGCGCTTGTTCGCCATGCGATTCTCCCGTCGTTAAACCCGTCCGCCTAAACCGCCGGCGCTTTCGATACCACCACCATCGCCGGACGGACCAAGCGCTCCTTCATCCGATACCCCTTCCGTAAAACCCGCAAAACGCGTCCCTCCGGAACGTCCAAACTCTCCTCCTGCTGCACCGCCTCATGAAGGTTCGGGTCAAAATCCGCTCCCTCACCAGCCACCACCTCCACCCCGCTCTGCACCAAAAAATCCTGTAACTGGCGCCCCACCATCTCAAACCCCATCACCACCTGCGCCGCTCCTTCCGTCGCACGCGCCGACAAAAGCCCCAGCTCAAAGTTATCCAAAATCGGCAAAAACCGGTCCACCAAACCCATGTTCGCAAACTTCACCGCCTCCTCTTTCTCCCGCGCCGCACGCTTCCGGTAGTTGTCGAAATCCGCCTGCCCCCGCAACGCCATGTCGCGGAACCGCTCCGCGTCCGCACGCAACCGCTCCAACTCACCACCAGCCCCAATGTTGGTGCCCTCCACCGTCGCGGATTCGCCCGCGGCCACCCCCGCTGTCTCGTTTTTTTGATGTTCCGTCGCTTCCGTACCCTCGTTCTGTGTCGTGTTCTCAGTGCTCATTTTCTTCTTAAAACTACCAAAGTCACATCGTCATGGCGCGGCTGGTCCTTCGCAAACTCACCCACCCGCGCCGTAATCCCTTCCACCACCGAAAGCGCCCCCCCAGAGGCAGCCTCCCGAACGCACGCCATCAATCGTTCCATCCCAAACTCGTCCCCCTGCGCATCCAACGCCTCCGTCACCCCATCCGTAAAAAACACAATCATGTCGCCCGCCTCCAAAACCACCTCCAAATCCCCCGTCACCCGGTCAAACACCGGCCCATCATCAATCCCAATCGCCAACCCAGGCGGAGAAATCCGCGTAATCGACCCGTCCACCGCGTGGTACCACAACGGCGCATCGTGCCCCGCGCGCGCCAACCGAACCGTCGACGTCTCACCATCCAAAATCGCGTACGCCATCGAAATGAACATGTCCTCCCGAATGTCCGGATAAAGATGACGATTCAACCGCCTCAACGCCTTCGCCGCCGACTCTTCCCCATCCGAAACACAACGCAAAACGCTGCGACACATCGCCATCAACAACGATGCCGGCACCCCTTTGCCCGACACATCCGCAATCGCCAGCCCGCGGTGCCGTGGCGAAACCTCAATGAAATCGTAGTAATCCCCGCTCACATGCCGCGCCGGCACGTTCACCCCCGCAATCTCGTACCCTCCAAAATCCGGCAACGTGCCCGGCAACAAAATCCGCTGCACCTCGTGCGCCACCTGCAAATCCTTCTCCATCGTGCGCTTCTCCGCCGCCTCAAAAAAGATGTCAGCCGTAAACAACGCAAACGCACTCTGCTCCGCAATCGCATCCAACACCCGATGCTCCTCCTCCGAAAACGGCTCCCCGCTCGCATCCCGCACCAACGCCAAAATACCCACACAACGCTCCCCGTGCTTCATCGGAACCGCCGCCACATGCACCTCCTGCTCATCCGACGACCGCATCTGCCCCGACTCGTAGGCCCGTCCCAAAACCCCCTCGCCCTTGCGAATCGAACGCAACCGCAACTGACGCCTCAACGCCGCCCGATCCGCCTCACCCTCCCCCTCAAACAGCACCGGAAAACCCGCCTCCATAAACCCCGGCCTCAATACCGCGTTCAACGCATCACTCAAATACACCGCCCCACTCGTCGCACCCGACACCTTCATTGCCCCCCGCACAATCACTCCTTGTAACTCGTCCTTACTCGGAGCCGAAGACCGGCAAAACGCCAACTCCAGCCCGTGCAGAAACTCAAAAATCCGAACCTCCTCCTGCTCCACCCGCTGATACTCGCGCCGTAACTCCAAAATCCGCTGCCTCTGATGGATCATCAATCCAGTCAGAGCCGTGCCTACCCCACCCAGTGCCACTGGTATCAGCCAATTCATGAGCTACAAAGAATGCCGCGTCCCGCACGCGATGCCAACCCCAAGCATCAGCCCTCCCAACTCAATACCCCGCCTTCGCCAACTCACTGTCCAACAACATCTGGAACATCTGCACATCCTCGTTCGACGGACGGAATCCCGGATACGGCGGAACCATGCCCAACCGACCATACTGATCCAAATACCACTCCGCCGTCTGGCCATCCGAAAAGGTAGCCGTCCCACTCACCATCGCTCCCGGCCGCGCCAACGTCGCCACCTTCACCTTCACATTCGGTGCCCCCGCCGGAGCCTCCCCACCCTCCTTCGCCAAACTTTCCGAAGCCTCAACCGCACTCGCGTCCCCAACCGCTTCTCCCCCACTCGGCTCAACCTCCGGCTGAACCGCCTCAACCGGCGCAGCCACCGGCTCCGGCTCGGGAGGACGCGCAATCGTCAGATTCAAGTCATCCACCAAAAAGCGTACGGCCATGTAAGTCAGGTGTTCCCCAAACTCGGAAGCCAGACGCTTCTGCAACTCAGGAACATCCATTCCACCCTGAATCCACTCCGCCACCTGTCGCGTTTGCGTTTCGTTGAGAGCCATACCTCCAAATTATCCCAAGCAACCCGTCATCGCCAACACACGGTTTCAGTTTCAACGCGCCGCCCCCAAAGCGTCGAAATCCCCAAAAAACGTCAGCAGACAGAACCCTTGCCCGCCACCCCTGCCATCTCACTTCCGCTTGAACTGGACGGTTTCACCCGTCACATCCAACCGAATCAAATCCGATAAAATCGAGAGCGCCTCCTCCTTCACCGGATCGTACGGAGGCACATTCTTCTTCGCCTTCGCCGCCTCCTTCTCCTTCTTCACCACCTCATCCTCATCCTCATCCTCCATGTCCATCAACGCCGCCCGGCTGTTCTCGTCCGGCGTCCACAACGGCAAAACATCCTCTTTGATGGTGTCGAGCGTCAGCTTGAACGTCTTCCCAATCTTCGAATCCGTATTCGCATCCCGCAAAGCCAACCGTTTCGAACGGCGCGCCTTATCCTCATCCAACTCCGACTTGCGCTTCGCCTCATTCAACGAACGTGTGTTCTCCTCAATCCGCGTCTTGATTCGCTCCAGATCCTCCCGAACAAACCCAAACTCCGCGCTCTTCCCAATCCGCTCCGACGACAACTTTTTCAAATCGTCCACATGCAGCGCCCGCGACCACACATCAAACTCCTGCGCCGGAACCACATCGTATTCCAGCGGCCCCTTCAACGAATCCTCCCCGTTCTGCTTCTGATCCGATAACGACGGAATCACAATGTCGCTCTCGACCCCCATCAACTGCGTCGAACCACCCGCCGCACGATAAAACTTCTGAATCGTCAGCTTCACCGCCCCCGCATCCGCCGCATTCTGCGAAAACGGCATCACCCGACTCAACTCCACCATCTGCTGCACCGTCCCCTTCCCAAACGTGTGCGAATCACCCACCACCACCGCCCGCCGGTAATCCTGCATCGCCCCCGCAAAAATCTCGCTCGCCGACGCACTCCCGCGATTCACCAACACCACCAACGGACCGTCATACGCAATATCAGAGTTCCGGTCCTTCAGAACATTCATCTCCCCATTGTAACTCTTCACCTGCACCACGGGGCCCTTCTTGATGAACAGCCCCGTCAGATTCACCGCCTCGTCAAGGAATCCACCGCCGTTCCTGCGCAAATCCATCACAATCCCCTCCGCCCCCTCCTTCTTCAACCGTTCCACAATCGCCAGAACATCCCTCGTCGTGCTCTTCGCATTCGGGTTCCCATTCCGATCCATGTCCCCGTAAAACGACGGCAAAATCACAATCCCCAACTTCCGAGGCGCCTCCCCCGGTTTGCCCCACTCAATCAACTCACCCTTCGCCTCCGAATCCTTCAGTTTCACCTCATCCCGAATAATCTCCACCACCCGCAACTCGCTGTCCGAGTTGGCCGGCATAATCCGAATCCGAACCACCGTATCCTTCTTCCCGCGAATCATCCCCACCACCTTGTCCAACTTCAAATCCACGCACTCCACAAAGTCTTCCTCCCCCTGCGCCACCGCAACCACCCGATCCCCAACCTTAATCCGGCCATCCTTCGCCGCCGGCCCCCCAGGAACCAACTCCATAATCTTCGCGTACCCATCCTCCGACCTCAAAACCGCCCCAATCCCCACCAACGACAACCGCATGTTGATGGTGAACGTCTCCAAATCCGCCTTGTTCAAATACTCAGAGTGCGGGTCATACGTCAAAGCCACCGCCTGCAAAAAGAACTTCAATACCTCGTCAGAACCCTGCTCATTGATGTTCCTCGCCAACTGGTCGTACCGCTTGCGAATCGTCTTCAACGCACCCGCCAACGGATCGGTCGCCTCCGACGCCCCCGACACCTTCGCCTCCTGATCCTGCTTCTTCTCCTCCTTGCCCTCCGACTTCGACGCACCCTTCACCCGCGCATTCCGATTCAACTTTTCCAACAACACTTCGCCAGTAATCCGGTCACGCCACAAGCGCTCCGCCGCCGCGTCGTCCTCGGGCCAAGCCGCTTTTTGCCGGTTCAGCTCCACCGTCCCGTCACCCGTAAACTCCAGCTTCTCGTCCAAAATCCGCTTCGCCAACGCAATCCGCTCGTCAAAGCGCTTCCGAAATACTTCGTAAATCTCCTTCGCTCCGTCCAAACGCCCCAACACCATCTCGTCGTCCATCGACTCTCCCCAACGCGCCCGAAACCGCTCAACGTCAGACCCGTTAAAAAACAGCCGGTTGTAGTCCAACAAATCCAAATAGGTCGCGAGAATCTGCTTCGACAAATCGTCGTTCAAACGTTTGCGCGAATAGTGCGCTTGCTCGAGCAAACGCCCAACATTCGTGATGATCTGTCCAGGATCCACCTCCGCCCGCACTACCTGACTTGCCGGCACCCACATCGGCATCCCAGGAAGCGGTGCGGTTCCAAAGAAACTTCCGAACAAAGCCGGAACCACCAGTAAAACCCGAGGGATTTTCATACAAGGAGGGGGAAAACCGAAGTGACGGAAGGGTGACACATTTTGTCGCATTGGCAAACGCTCAACGCACCAATCACCCCCAGCGCGCGCTACGCTAACGCCCGTTTGAGCGACAACAACGCAACCTCAGCCGTCCGCTCAAAATCCGCCTCCGTATGCGCCACACAGAGGAAACCCGCCTCAAACTGCGAAGGCGCAAAATACACTCCACCCTCCAGGCACCCGTGGAAAAAACGGGCAAACGCCTCGCGATCACTTTTTTTCGCGTCATCCAAGTTCCGGACCGGTTCCTCCGTAAAATACAGGCAAAACATCGAACCAATCCGCGGAAACTGGAACCCAACCCCCGCCTCACGCAACACCCCGCGCACCCCCGCCTCAAACGCATCCCCCAACCCCTCCAGTCGATCCCACCCCCCCACCCGCTCCATCTCG